>JANOKK010000703.1:0-1862 GCA_031419255.1 Betaproteobacteria bacterium | reverse complement strand
GGCAAACAAGTGATGCGCGCCGCCGCCGAGAATCTCACGCCGGTCACATTGGAACTCGGCGGAAAATCGCCGGCGATTATCGGGCCGGAATGCAAGATCGATGAAGCCGCTGACAAGATCATGTTCGGCAAATTGTTGAACGCGGGGCAGACCTGCATCGCGCCGGAGTATGTGTTGTTGCCGCGCGCGCAGGAGCAGGCGTTTGCGTTGGCCGCGCAGCTTTCGGTGGCGGCACTTTATCCAACTCTTCTGCGCAACAAAGACTACACGTCTATCGTTAATGCGCGCCACCATGATCGACTCAAGGGCTATCTTGAGGATGCGAGCGCGCGCGGCGCATCGGTATTGCCCATTTCGCCATCCAATGAATCGCTGGAGGGGAGCGGAAAAATTGCGCCTACGCTGATTGCGAACGTGACCAGCGACATGCGCGTGATGCAGGAAGAAATTTTCGGCCCGATTCTGCCGCTGGTGCCTTACGACAGCCTCGACGAGGCAATCCGTTTCGTGAACGCACGCCCTCGCCCGCTGGCGCTTTATTATTTTGGCAATTTCGACGATCACATTCAGCGGGTGCTGAACGAAACTGTGGCCGGTGGTGTGACCATCAATGACACGCTGTTGCATATTTCGCAAGAGTCACTTCCCTTCGGCGGCGTCGGGCCATCGGGCATGGGGGCATATCACGGCAAGCATGGCTTCGAGACGTTTTCGAAAATGAAACCGATTTTTCATCAATCGCCGGTGAATGGATTGGCATTGTTCAAACCGCCGTATGGGAAACGGTTTGATTCGTTGATCAAGATGTTGTTGCGGTAATCGGCGGACAAGCGCAGCGCCAATCTCTGCCGTAGGATGGGTGGAGCGCAGCGATACCCATCATCCTTGCGAGCGAAAATGATGGGTATCGCTGCGCTCCACCCATCCTACGAACTGGCAGGGTGTCGGTGGATTCGGAGATAATAGGCATTCCGCCCACTCCCCTCTCCCGAACATGGCCACCGAAAAAGCAGAACAAGATTCCGCCGCCGCCAAAACGCCGGCCCCTATCCCCACCGATCGTATCGTCACCAGCAAACACAAGATAAAGATCAACGGCGAAACCATCGCCTACACGGTGCGCTGCGGCACGGTCGTGCTAAAAGAGGATAACGAAAAAGACGGTAACCGCGAAGCCGACAAAGCGCGCGCAACCATGTTCTTCATTGCCTACACGAAGGACGGCGTCAAGGATCCCGCCAAACGTGCGTTGACGTTTTCGTTCAACGGCGGTCCGGGATCATCGAGTGTTTGGCTGCATTTGGGTGCGCTTGGCCCGAAGCGCGTGAAGCTCGACGCGGAAGGCAATGCGCCACCGCCGCCGTATCAATTGGTCGACAACGAATATTCGCTGTTGAGCGAAACCGATCTGGTATTCATCGACCCCATCGGCACCGGCTACAGCCGCATGCTCGATGGCGAAAAGTTGAAAGAGTTCCACACTTACCAGCGCGATCTGGATAGCGTCGGCGAATTCATTCGGCTCTTCACGACAAGGAATGAGCGTTGGGCCTCGCCAAAATTTATCGCCGGAGAATCCTACGGCACCACGCGTGCGGCGGGCTTGTCGTCGCTGTTGCAGGAAAAGTACGGCATGTATTTGAACGGCTTGATGCTGTTTTCCACCGCACTCGATTTCAGCGCGTTTCGCTTCATGCAAGGCCATGATCTCGCGCACGTTTTGTTCCTGCCCACTTACGCCGCGACAGCCTGGTATCACAAGCGGCTCGACAAGCGATTGCAAGCCAAGACGTTGCGCGCAGTGATCGATGAAGTCGAAGCGTTTGCCGAAGGCGAATACAACGCAGCACTTTTTCTCGGCG
>JANOKK010000702.1:0-3000 GCA_031419255.1 Betaproteobacteria bacterium | reverse complement strand
CAGTCATCGTCGTGACTTGGTTACACCAGTCTTTCGATCTTTGCGCATAACGCTGGCGTAGGTGAATCCGTCTACTACTCAAGTCAAATGGCGCTCAAAAAGAACGGATCTGAGCCAGTTGACACACGTCATAAATTGGTTTAACTTACCGACCAGTCAGTTATATTCGCGATATCTCGATAGGCCGGTCATCATGAAACCCGTCAGCAATTTATGTGACAGTATGTTTAAAAACAAACAGTTAAGCACACAACTCCTCGTTGCATTGCTCGCCGCGTTGCACCTTTCCGCCTGCACCAAGCATGTTGACCCGACGCCCGCCGTCCGTCCGGCGCTTGCGTTCAAGATTGCTGCCAGCTCAGGCGTCGATGCCGACGTCTACCCCGGCGAAATTCGCGCCCGCCGCGAAGCCGATCATGCGTTCCGGATCGGCGGAAAAATTATCGCGCGCCTGGTCGAGCAGGGCAGCGTGGTCAGACGCGGCCAGCCGCTCGCGCAGCTCGATCCACAGGATGTCAAGCTCGGTGCCGATTCGGCGGGTGCCAATGTCAATGCCGCCGCAACCGAAGCGACTTTCGCCGACGCCGAATATCAACGCTTCAAGGATCTCTTCAACAAAGGGTTCGTCAGCCAATCCGCACTGGATCAGAAACTCAATGTTGCCAACGCCGCCAAGGCACGGCTTCAGGCGGCACGCGCCCAAGCGCATGTGTCAGCCAATCAGGCGAGCTATGCGACGCTCACCGCCGAGCAGGATGGCGTCGTCACGCAGGTAATCGCCGAGGCCGGCCAAGTGGTCGCGGCGGGCCAGGCAGTGATGCGCATTGCCGATCCGGCCGAAAAAGAGCTCTCGATCAGCGCGCCCGAATCGAAAATTGCCGACTTCCGCCGCCTTGGCGCGAAAGCCGCCCCGGTACGCGACCTCAGAATCGCGACATGGGCCAATCCGGATAAATATTACGCGGCGAAAATCCGCGAAGTCAGCGGCGCGGCGGATCCGATCACGCGCACATACGCGATTCGCATTACGTTGCAAAATGCCGACGAGAATGTGCAGCTCGGCATGAGTGCCTACGCGGTGTTTGTCGGCGCAAATCAGGAAGGAGCGATCGCGGTTCCGTTATCGGCGCTTTACGTGAAAAATAGCGCGACCGGTACGGTTACCGGTGTCTGGCAGATCGCGGCGGATGGAAAAGTGAGCCTTAAGCCCGTTACGGTCATTCAATACCGGGAAGGTGCGGCGCTCATCAAAGGTGGCGTGAAAATCGGCGATGTCATTGTTGCCGCAGGCGTGCATAAACTGCGCGAGGGCGAAATTGTTAAACCGATCACCGATCCGCAAGTGACCGGCGATGGCAAGATCGCTGTCGCGCCCGCCGATGCGTCGGAAGCGCCACCGAAGATCGCGAAAAATCGTTACTTGAATTGATCGCCAGCCGATGAAGAATTTCAATTTATCGGAGTGGGCGCTAAAGCACCAGCCGCTGGTGCTTTACATGATTATCGTGCTGGGCGTCATGGGCGTGTTTTCTTACGGCCAATTAGGGCAATCCGAGGATCCGCCGTTTACGTTCAAGTTCATGACGATTCGCACCAATTGGCCAGGCGCATCGGCGGCTGAAGTCGATCAACAGGTGACGGAGCGGCTCGAACGTAAATTGCAGGAAGTGCCCAATGTCAATTTTGTGCGCAGCTACTCGCGCCCAGGTGAATCGCTGATCTTTTTTGCGATCAATGACGCCGCACCCGCCTCCATCGTGCCGGAAACCCTGTATCAGGTGCGCAAACGCGTCGGCGACATTCGCCAATCATTGCCACAAGGCGTCATTGGCCCTGCTTTCAACGATGAATTCGGCGATACCTTCGGTAATATTTTTGCGATTACCGGCGAGGGTTACAGTTACGCCGACAAGAAGTTGTTCGCTGACCGCGTGCGCCGCGAAATGCTGCGACTGCCCGACGTGGCCAAGGTCGACATCATCGGCGAGCAGGAAGAAAAAATATTCATAGAACTTTCCAACGTCAAACTCGCCACTCTCGGCATTGACGGTGCCACCATCATCGCTGCAATGCAGGCACAGAACGCGGTCGCACCGGGCGGCGCGTTCGAGACCGCGACCGACAAGATTTTCGTGCGCGCGACGGGCGCTTTCGATAGTGTCGATGCGATCAAGAATTTCACCATTCGCGCCAACAATCGCGTTTTCAAGATCGGTGATATCGCGCACGTGGTACGCGGCTTTGCCGATCCGCCCTTCACCAAAATGCGCTTCCTCGGCCAGGAAGCACTGGGGCTGGGCATCGCGATGCGTCAGGGCGGCGATATCGTGCAATTGGGCCATAACCTCGACGCAACGCTCGACAAACTCGAAAAAACCTTGCCGGTTGGGCTCGAATTGCACCGCGTCAACGACCAGCCGCGCGCGGTGCGAAGTAGCGTTCGCGAGTTTGTGCGCTCGTTGGCGGAAGCCATCGTCATCGTGCTTGCCGTGACGTTTTTCAGTTTGGGGGTACGTACCGGTTTGGTGGTCGCGCTATCGATCCCATTGGTCATGGCGCTGACATTTTTCTTCATGTATTTGTTCGATGTCGGCCTGCACAAAATTTCGCTGGGCGCATTGATACTTGGCCTGGGACTGCTGGTGGACGACGCAATCATTGCGGTCGAAATGATGGCGATCAAAATGGAGCAAGGCTGGGATCGCGCCAAGGCGGCGAGTTTCGCCTACACCTCGACGGCGATTCCGATGCTCACCGGCACGCTGGTGACGGTGGCAGGTTTTCTGCCGATTGCCACGGCCCGCTCCGGTACCGGCGAATACACACGCTCAATATCTCAGGTGACCTCGCTCGCGCTGATAATTTCCTGGTTTGCGGCGGTGATATTTATTCCATATTTGGGGTTTCATTTACTGCCCGACTACCTGAACGGCAAACCTGTGGTGTCACCGCGCACGCGCAGAGTGGCGGTGTGGCTCGCGAAAATTCCGCTGATCGGCG
>JANOKK010000701.1:0-6002 GCA_031419255.1 Betaproteobacteria bacterium | reverse complement strand
GGACGGCATTCGCCGCGGCAACCCACACTCCACTGCCAGCAGCCGTCTCGGTCAAAGGCACGATGACCGGGCCGTTGATGCCAGGCTCGGCGATATGGATATGCGCGGCGCTGCCGGTGAATCCAAACGAATTGACCGTCGCCGCGACCTGTCCAGTCGAAGGGGTCACGGTAATGATTGCGTTACCGGACGCGGCGGTCAGTACCGGCGGGTTTTCCTGCGACCCGCTCAAGGTCGCGAAATAAACGGTGGTCGACGCGGGCGGCGCCGGCGGGGGGACAGGGTCGTCATCGGACGTCTGCCCGCACCCTGTCATCAAAGCGGATAACGCGAATAGCGCGCCGGTAAAGTAACGCGCTCGGTTTAATTTGTTCATGTCACCCCCTCCAATAGTTGTATGCAGCCCAGCTTCTACGAAACAGAATTTACTTCGGATTCACCGTTGTACTCCAAACCGGGCCAAATATCGACCGTAGTATTTTGCGGACACGAATTGACCAAATTATAGACACTCGAAGACGACCGCATTCGTCGCACTTGAAGTGGGCTGGCCGAGACAGATACGGCCCCGCGCACGCAGCAGCACTTGCTCGCGCCGCAGCCAGACTTCACGGTCGCCCTCGATGCTCACGTAGGTGCCGTTGGTGGAATCATCTACCAGGAAAAACTGCGCATCCCTGCGCTCGATCTTCGCGTGCCTTCGCGACGCAGTGCGCTCCATGATCACCAGTTCGCACTCGGCGTCGCGTCCCAGCCACATTACCGCCACGCCGGGCGGGAATTCGAGTTTTACGCCCGGATACGCAAGCTGCAGCCGCGACGTGGTTTCCACCGGACGCGTGCGGGTGACGAACTGGGTGCTATCGAGATCCTCTTCCCACACCACCTCAAATACATGCACGCTGTCCTGCTTGCCCTTGACATTGTGCGCATCGAGATCGCGCGTGCCGGCGCGCAGTGACGGCGTCAGTTTATCGACGCTGGCACTGCTGGCGAGAATTTGCCCGCGCCGCGCGAGACCGGCCAGACGCGCGGCGGTATTGACGCCGTCGCCCCAAAAATCATCGCGATCTTCGAGCACATGGCCGAAATGAAAACCAATCTTGATCGCAAATTTCACGCCACCGTTGGTCGGCAGCGCGCCGACTTCAATCTGCATTGCCTTGGCCGCTTCGCACGCCGCTGACGCGGTTGGAAAAGCGGCCATGATTTCATCGCCGATCGTCTTGACCACCGTTCCCTGCCAGCGCAACGCCACGGCTCCGCACACGGCGAGGCAGGCATCAATCGCCTTCGCGGCCGGCTTGTCGCCGAGCAGCTCGTAGATCGCCGTGCTGTCCGTGACATCGGCGAACAGGATGGCGCGTTCTTTCGAGACGAGGGTCACGAGTTAAGTGGCATCGAGCGATTGCCACGTCGGATAATTGCTCGCGAGCGCGCGATCTGTCGAACGATCGCAGCGCGAATTGGCGTGCTATTTAGCACAGCGTCAATGGTCACCATCGGGCGCATTCTGACAGACGCCACGCAATTGCGCTGGTGAAGGATGCGTCGCGGGCACGTAAATCGCCTTCGACATCTGCACCAGTTGCAGCGGTTTCAACATTCGCTCCGGTACGGGAAACGGCATCGTGCCGCCGATGATGAAACCGAATTTCTCGTAGAAAGTAAACAGATCATCACGCAAGTTCACCACCGTGAGATCGACAAAATCGCAACCCGCCACGTGGCATTGTTCCTCGACCGCCTCCACCAGCCATCGCGAAAGCCCGCAGCCCTGCGCATCGGGATCCACCGCGAGCATGCCCAGATAGCCGCGCGTGCCGGTGATTTTCAGATACACCGAACCGAGCAATCGGTTTGGATCGTGGGCATCGTCGATAACCAGAAAACGTCCCGACTGACACAACGCGCGAACGTCTTCAGCATCGGTACGTTCACCTTTGATGCAAAAACTCTCCGCGCGATAGGCGCGATTGGTGACGCGAATGATTTCCGGAATATCGGCCTCGCTGGCCGCGCGAACGCTATACATGCGACGTGAACTCTTTGATGGCTGCAATGGAATAGCATAAATGAAAACGTCGCGGCAGTTGTTCCGGGCATGCGTTCAGCAGCTCGCGTAAGAACGTAGACCCCAGCACTGGCGCGGTCTTTGGGACACTAATCGCCTGAAAGGCGCACGAGTGCTGGGGTTTTAACCTGTTATGCTGGTAAACAATGCAAATGGCTGTCATTTCGATGGCAGGCCTGCAATGGCGCAAAATGAAACCCAGCGGCGCACACACAATAGGATCGTCATGAGCAAACTCTCCCTGCTTGATCTCGGTTTTTTCATCGCCGAAACCGAAGCCAGCCCAAAACATGTGGCGGGCTTGCTGATTGGCAAACGCCCGGCGAAATCATCGCCCGCGTTTGCGAAAAATCTCTACAAGGAATTTCTCACCTTCACCGACGTGCAACCGCCGTTCAACCGCGTCATCAATTTCGCGACCGGCGCGATGCCGCAATGGCGCGACGCCGATGAAGTCGATGTCGCCCAACATCTGTTTTTTCACACGCTGCCGAAAAGAAAAAACAGCCGTCAGGCGCTCTACGATTTCGTGGCCAAATTGCACACGCCGATGCTGGAGCGCACACGCCCGCTGTGGGAAGTGCATGTGATCGATGGCTTGGGCGAAGGCCGTTTCGCGCTTTATCAAAAAATGCATCACGCCTATGCCGATGGCGTGACGATGACGCGCTGGACCGCAGAAAGCATGGCGCACGCCGCCAACGAAAAAGACATCACGCCGGTGTGGACACTGAAACACGGTGGTCACGGTGGGATGGCGTCGAAGCTGAAGAAACGCAATCAGGAAAAAATGCGCTCGGCCATGAACGAATTCGGCGGCACGACGCGGCGCTTGCTTGGCATCAGTCGCCTTGCGACGATGCTGTTTCTGGAGGGCGTCAAACTCACCAAGAATGCGATCGCGCTGCCGTTTCTATCGAGTGCAAAAACGCCGCTGACCGGGCAAGTCACCTCAGGCCGGCAATTCACCACGGCCGGCGTCTCGATGGCGCGGGTGGATGCGATTCGCAAACGCACGCGCTCGACGCTGAATCACGTCGCGCTGACCTGCCTCGATGGCGCGCTACGGCGCTACCTTTCCGATCAGGGCGTGGAATTGAATCGACCGATCATCATTCAAATGCCAGTCAATCTTCGCAAGGAAGGCGAGAAATCGGCGGGCAACAAAATCGGCATTGTGCTGGTCGAACTTTCGCCGCCGACGGACGATCCCTACGTGCGGCTCAGAAACATTGGCTTCTCATTGCGCGGTGTGCGCACCATGATCGACAGCGTGGCCCCCGAGGCGATCGAGTCGTACACCATCATCACCGGGCTGGTCGCACAAATTGCGGAGTTGCTGAAGCTCTCGAACAACTTGCCGCCAATGGGCAACACGCTGGTTTCCAACGTGCCCGGCCCGAAAGAACACATGTACATCAAGGGTGCGAAGATCGAGGAGATGCACCCGATCAGCACGCTGCCGCCAAGCAATTTGCTGAACATCACGCTATTCAGTTATGCGGGTGATTTGTTTTTTGGCTTGATCGCAACGGACGAATTGCCGAACCTGCAAAGGCTCGGCGAATATGTTCAAGAGGCGTTCACGGAACTCGAATCGTCGGTGCGCGACGCGCATACGGCATAGGCCGCACCAACGCGACCAGCCTGTCGGACTGAAAGGGCTAGACCGGCAGGAAATCGCCGTGAAACCCTAGCGGCACCGCGTAGGGCAGCCGCGCGATCGCAATCGGCCCAGCCGCCACATTTAACGCATCAAACACGAACACTTCCGTGCGTGATGTGGTTGCATTGAAACCGCAACCGATCAACCAGCCATCACCTTCGCCGCTTCGGCCGGGCCGCGGGACGACGATGTGCTCCTCAAGGCAGACTTCGCCGCCGAAGCGAAATTGATCGGTCTTGCCGGTATCGAGGTCATAGCGCAGCACCGTATTCATCGCAAACGTGTTGTGGTTTTTACCCGTATTCGCGACGTGGAAGAGGTGGCGATTCCGCACGCCGACGAAGCGGGGATCGATGCGCGGAAATTCCACGTTCTCGTTCTGCATCTGTTCGCGGATTGCGCCGCGCGCGGTATCGATCACCACCTGCGTGGAACGCGAGTGCGCCGGCGTCAGCGCACTGACATCGCCGCGCATCAGCGCGCGCATCGGGCCAGTGAGGAAGCCGGCACCGGCGTCTTGGCGCACATAGTCGAAACGGATCATGCCATCCTTGTCTTCCCACCCATTGCCGCAGTGGAACAGAAATCCGGGCGGAAGTTCATAGGTGCGTTGTTTGGCGAAGTCACTTTTTTCAATGGTCAGCACCCGCATCGGCTCGTTCTTGAAAAAATCCATGCTGTCGAGAAGCGATACGCCTTCACGCACCTTCTCAAGATTCACTCGCATTGGTGGCAGTACGAAAATAAGGTGGCGCGATGAGACCAGAAAATCGTGGTTCATCGCCAGCCCCGGTACCTTGATGGCGTCGGCCTTGATGAGTTTGCCATCTGCGCCGATGTGATACAGCGCGAGCACGCCTGCGAACGCGCCAAAATTCCACATCGTGCCATCGGGTTCAATCTTCGGATGCGCGGAGAATGGCATGCCCTTGTAGTCTTTGGCCCAAGTCACCGGCCCGCGTGTGTCGAGTGTGGCCGGGTCGAGTTCGTACGCGGAACCGGCCTCCCACAACGCCATCAGCCGGCCACCATGCGCGACGACGTTGGTGTTGGCGACATTTACGCTGTCCGGCACGCCTAGCGGGAATTTTGACTTCACGCTGGTACCAAAACCCGGGAAGAGAAATTTGCCCGCCTCCGTTTCGGCGATGAATTTTCGTGTGCGCACGAAGCGACCGCGATGCGTGAGGCCATTGTCGCCAATCGCATAAGCTTGCACCATGCCGTCGCCATCGAAAAGATGCTGATAGCGCTGCCCGCCGCGCTCAATCAGGCCCGGCCCGTTTCGGTAAAGCACCCCGCGCAATTCGCGCGGCAGCTTGCCTTCAAATTTCACCGGCGCGGCATCAAGCTCTGTGGACGCACCCGTGAATGCACCGAGCCATGGATGTTTGGCGAGTCCCTTGCGAAAACCCGCGTAGTAAACGTCTTCTTCGGCCATTGCCATCCGCGGCACGAGGCCGAGGGCACCCGCACCCGCAACCCCTTTTATGAACTGGCGGCGATCCATGGTCAGTTCTTCAGCTTGATGGTGGCCGTTGCCCCGGCGGCCGGCACCGCAACCTTCGCCTCGTCAAAACTGGGGGGACCAAATAAGCCCGATGCGTCTCGGGAGAAACCGAATGGCTCGGTCGGCACACCCAGCACGTTGCGACCCATTTTCTTGTCGCCGTCGGTGTCGTGAAACACGGACAGCGCGTAATCGCCTGCCGGAAGATCCGTAAAAACAATCAGGGTTGTCCCCTTGGTGGCGGCGACGATATCCCGTTTCAGCGGCTTTTTCAGCCACGTGTCGGTTTTGTCATAGAGTGCCGCCAAAATTTCGCCATTGGCGGATTCGACGCCGGTGACATCGACCCGCAGTTCCGCCGCACTGATGGTGCCGCCGCCAAGGGCTAGTAGTAGGCCGAGCAGCGTGGATTGGGTGGTGCGATTCATGGCATCTCCTTCAGGGGTGGGCGATTCACGCATCCTGAGGGGCGCGCTCAGGAATTGGCGCGATATGCGACCAATGGCACCGGATTGGTCACCAATGGCATTTTTGCGGCGCGAACCGGATTCAGGCAACGACCACGATTTCGTGCGACGATAATGCGGCCATGACCACGGACAAGACTGCCATTCGCAATGAAGATCTCGCGCCCGAACTTTCGGTGTCGCAGTGGTGATCCTGTCCACTTTTCATTGAGGGTTTAAGCCGCTCTTTTGTTCAGCCGAGCGGATTGGCTGTTGTTGCTTGATGCTGTGGATAAGTCGGCTGTG
>JANOKK010000700.1:0-1976 GCA_031419255.1 Betaproteobacteria bacterium | reverse complement strand
CGGGAAAATCAATTTCAATCGGCGGCACAGCGATTGCGGCTGACGTGGCGGGCGCAGGAGTCGTCACCGGATACGGGTAAAAATAATCGTCGATATGCACACCGTCAATATCGTAGCGCCGCACCACATCGAGGATCACATCCAGCGTGCGCTGTGCTGCGACCGCTTCGCCCGGATCCATCCACAAATATCCGCCGTAGGATTTCACTGCCGAGGGATTTGTGTTGGCGATATGCGTGCGCGATGGCGGCGATTTGGCGGACGTGTGCCGCGCGCGATACGGGTTGAACCACGCGTGTAATTCGATGCCGCGCGCGTGCGCCAAATCAATCCACTCGCTCAGTGGATCGTAGAATGGCTGCGGTGCCTTGCCTTGTTCGCCCGTTAAATATTCCGACCACGGTTCCAGTTTTGAATCGTATAGCGAGTCGGCGCCGGTGCGCACTTGAAGAATAATCGCGTTGAGATTGAGTTCAGCCGCGCGATTGATGATCGACGCAATTTCCGCCTTTTGTTCGGCAACGCTCAAATTGCTGCGGCTGGGCCAATCGATGTTGGCCACCGTTGCCACCCATGCGGCGCGAAATTCGCGCGGCGCGGGTGGCGGAATATCGTTCGCGGTCGCTACATCCTTGCGCGCAGGCAGGGTGCAGCCCGCCACTAACATTGTCATCAATGTAAATGCATAGAACGCCATTTGGAGCGGCGTTTGAAGGCTTTTAACGCGGAAAGGCGCACCAATGCCGGGCTTTGTCATTTTCAAACCTTTACAAACCATTTCTTTTTCCACATGAACCACGCGATGGCGAACATCGCCGCATTGAATAGAATCGCAAAAAGTAGAGATTGATTGACGGGTGCAATCGGCAGCGCTTTGATCGGCGCATACAGAATGGTTTTGAGCGAAACGTTCGCATCGCCCTGCGAAAGTTTGATGAAACCAAGCATCTTGGCGATCAATCCGGAAAAAGCAAAAATGAATAACGCATTCATGCCGTAAATGGTGAAGGGCAACAATCCGCGTTGTGATTTATCGCGCAGTGACTCAGATGGATTGGCATCGATCAGCCAATAGAACACGGCAAAAATCAGCAGCGCCCAGCCCGCCATGAAGATGGTGTAGGAGGTGCTCCAGAGGCTTTTGTTGATCGGCATGAACGTAGCATCGATGATCGCGCCACTCCACAGGCACGCCAACCCGGCAATCATCATCCAGACGGTTTTCTCCGCTTTGCTGGAGTCGGACAATAGCCAACGACCCAGCAACACGCCGAGCAATTGCGTACACAAGGCGGGCAGGGTACTTAGCAATCCTTCCGGATCCCAGGTTTTCGATTTTGACCAGAGGTGACCATCGAGAAGCAGCCGGTCAATGTAGGCGCCGAGATCGCGACCGGGCTCGAGAATTCCCGCGCCAACTCGCCCCAACGCGTCCGGCACAGGCACCAACAACATCAGCAACGTGTACGCCGTCAGCAGTGCCACAATCCATGCGCATTGTTGCTTCCAATTGAAGTACACCACGATCGGCGCCGCCAACATCGTGCAGAGCGCGATGCGTTGCAGTACGCCGGGAATGCGCACGCTTGAAAAGTTGAACGATGGAATCAAATTCAGCAAAAAACCGATAAGAAAAATGATTGCGGCACGCTTGAATAGTTGCAGCAACAAATGCGGCTTGTCCTCGCCCGCCTCGGCACGTCGACCCAACGAAAACGTCATCGACACGCCGCAAATAAACAGAAAAAAAGGAAATATCCAATCGGTAAACGTCCAGCCGTTCCATTCGGCATGCGCGAGTGGCGAATAGAGATTTCCCCAGTCGCCCGGATTGTTCACGAGCACCATGCCGGCGATGGTGAAGCCGCGAAAAGCGTCGAGGGAAATGAGACGGGTAGAAGGCGCTGGCATATTTAGTTACCGGTGTCATCCTGAGCGTAGCGAAGGATCTTGCTCATGTGACGTGATCCTTCGCT
>JANOKK010000699.1:0-1835 GCA_031419255.1 Betaproteobacteria bacterium | reverse complement strand
CTCTTGCGGCGGTAACTGGTGCTGCCGGTGGTACGGCGAGAATTGGCGCATTTTTCGGTTTGCTGATTTCCGCGCCATCGTGTTCTGGAAACATACCCAAATACGCTGCGATGCCCGCGCCGGCGGCAATCAACAACACCGCGATCCATACCGGCCGCATGGCCTTTGCGGAAAAGCTGCCGGAACTGTCGTAGTTGTCATGCACAATTCTAAAATCATCGAGGGTATTCGATAGTCGAACGGGTGATTGAAAGCTGAACGATGGGGCGATCATTTGTGCGGATTGCATGGTGATTCCTTTCACGCTGATGGCGGTTTGCCATGACCCAGTTTGAGTCCGGCGCACATGGACACGTGTAGGCGCATGGTTCATTGACCAGTAGGAATTGGCCGCCAATGTTTGGTGATATCGATGTAGGCGGTGGCATCGAGCGATAGAACGATTGCTACGCCGCCGCGATGCGTCTGGCATTAAAATCATCAGTCCAACACTTACCGAGAATGGTCATGACCGCTCGCGACGCTATCCACAACCTGCCTTCGCTCAACATCGACACAAAAAAACTTCTTGTCGACATTTCCGCGCAGTGGGATGCCGATCTTGTCCCGCAATTGATCGAGTACATCAAAATCCCCGCCAAGTCGCCGGGCTTTGACCGCAATTGGGCGGCGCATGGATTTCTTGATGCGGCGATCAAGCAAGCGCATGCATGGGTGGCTGCGCAGAATGTCGCGGGTCTCACGCTGGAAATCGTGCGGATCGAGGGCCGCACGCCGGTGCTGTTCTTCGATATCCCGGCGACCGGTGGCCTCGACCCCAGTCGCACTGTGTTGCTCTATGGTCACCTCGACAAACAACCAGAAATGACCGGCTGGCGCGCGGGTCTCGGGCCGTGGATTCCTGTGTATGAAGATGGCAAACTTTATGGACGCGGCAGTGCCGATGATGGCTACGCCGTATTCGCAGCCCTTGCAGCGATCATGGCATTGGATAAGCAAGGCATCGCGCGCCCGCATTGCGTGGGCTTGATCGAGACTTGCGAAGAAAGCGGCAGCTACGATTTGCCAACGTACCTTGAAGCCTTGGTGCCGCGCATGGGCGACGTACAACTGGTGATCGCACTCGATTCCGGCGCGGGCAATTTCGATCAGTTGTGGGTCACGACTTCATTGCGCGGCCTGGTCAACGGCACGCTCACGGTGAACGTGTTGACCGAGGGCGTGCATTCGGGCGACGCGGGCGGCGTGGTGCCGTCATCGTTTCGCGTCGCGCGGCAATTGTTGGATCGCATCGATGATTCACGCACGGGTATCGTGAAGCCGCCCGCGTTCAATTGCGAAATTCCCGCCGAGCGCGTGGCGCAGGCGAAGCAGGCGGCGGAAATATTGGGTGAAACAATGTGGCAGCATTTTCCGTGGGATAGCTGTTGCGATGATGGTGGAAAATTCGTGTTCGTGCAGCCGACCACGAAGGATCCTGTCGAGTTGATTTTAAATCGCACCTGGCGCGCGGCCCTCGCCGTGACGGGCGCCGACGGCTTGCCGCCAATCGAATCGGCTGGCAATGTGCAGTGTCCGTACACGTCCCTGAAACTCTCGCTGCGATTGCCGCCACTGGTGAATGCATCGACTGCGGCGGTCGCGCTGAAACAAGCGCTCGAAGGCGAGACGCCGTATTCGGCGCGCGTTGAGTTTCACTTTGATCAGGCGGCAAGCGGCTGGAACGCACCGATCGCGGTGCCATGGCTGACCACGCTGCTGGACAGCGCCTCGCAAACGTACTTTGGAAAGCCCGCAGCGTATCTGGGCGAGGGCGGCACCATTCCGTTTATGGC
>JANOKK010000698.1:0-2777 GCA_031419255.1 Betaproteobacteria bacterium | reverse complement strand
GTCCGATGCGCGCGTTGGCACCGATGGTGGCGCCTTCGAAACAGGAGAACGGCAGAATTTCCGTATTGTTGCCTATGGTGCAGTCTTTCAACACGCAATTGGCACCGATCATTGCACCCGAGGCGAGATGAACCTTGCCTTCGAACAGGCAGTTGACGTCGATGCTGACATCCGATTCGCAGGTGAGCTGGCCGCGCCCCTCGATGCGCGCGGGATCGGCAAGTCGGACGCCGTCTGCCATCAAACGCTCGGCGAGTTCGTTTTGGAATACGCGTTCCAATTGCGCAAGTTGCGCACGATTGTTGACGCCAACCGTTTCCCAATCGTCGTGCGGGTGCAGCGTCTCAACTTCGATGCTATCCTCTATGGCGAGCGCCATAATATCGGTAAGGTAGTACTCACCTTGTGCGTTATTATTGGTTAACTTCGGTAGCAATTTTGCGAGTAGCGCGGTCGGGCAGGCGAGGAAGCCGGTGTTGATTTCCTGGATTTTGCGTTGGTCAATTGATGCGTCTGCATCCTCCATGATGCCATGTACGTTTCCGCTTGCATCGCGAAGAATACGGCCAAGCCCGGTTGGATCCGGCACGTTTTGCGTGAGCCAGGCGAGTTTTCCGTGGAATGCAGCATCGACCAGTTTGGTGAGCGTCGCGCCTGTGATCAGGGGAACATCGCCATAAAGGATGAGCGTCACACCATCGCCATGCAGGTGCGGCATCGCTTGCATGACGGCGTGGCCGGTTCCGAGCTGCGGTGATTGCAGCGCCCATTGAATTTTTTCACTGGTGAACGCGGCGCGCACTTGCTCACCGCCATGACCGTAAACGACGCAAATGCGTTCGGGGTTAAGTTCGTTGGCGCGACCTAGAACATGGCCGAGCATGGACACGCCGGCGATGCGGTGCAGCACTTTGGGCAAGGCCGACTTCATGCGCTTGCCTTGACCGGCGGCGAGAATCACAACGGTCAGGTGCGGGGATTGGGATTG
This sequence comes from Betaproteobacteria bacterium, assembly GCA_031419255.1. Lineage (GTDB taxonomy): Bacteria > Pseudomonadota > Gammaproteobacteria > Burkholderiales > Usitatibacteraceae > UKL13-2. The sequence goes on along the minus strand of JANOKK010000698.1, from coordinate 1,789 downwards.
CGATTCGGCGTTCATATTCGGATTATGCGGCAAGCGTAGTGGTTACACACATCGGACAAATTTGAACGAAAAAAAGGCAGCGGGAAGTGACTCCGCTGCCTGTACGTGTTGCGCCTCTAAACCGTTATGGTAGAAAAATTATAGCGCAATTGGTCACTTCTTGCGAAGTTTGTTGATCGCCTGCAATTGGGCCGCCAATTGTGCCAGCTCGGCGACGACAAGTGCCCGCTCATGGCCGCTTGCGCGGTTAGCGAGCGCTTCCTCTGCGGCACGTTTGGCTTCCAGTACTTTTACTTCATCCAAGTCGTGTGCGCGAACTGAGCTATCTGCAAGTATCGTTAAAACCTTTGGCTGAACTTCCATAATTCCGCCGGAGACATAGACGACTTCTTCCTCATCCTTGCCGACCAATTTCACTTTCACGACACCCGGCTTGATTCGGGTAAGCAGCGGGGCATGCTGCGGCAAAATGCCGAGCTCGCCGGTTTCGCCGGGGGCAACGACCATTTCGGCTTCACCCGAAAAGATCGACTGCTCGGCGGAGACAATGTTGACTTGAAGCGTGTGTGCCATCTAGAGCTTTCCGTTGGGCCGAAGCCTTAGTTCATTGTCTTGGCTTTTTCGAACGCTTCATCGATGCCGCCGACCATGTAAAACGCTTGTTCCGGCAATGCATCACATTCGCCATCGACAATCATCTTGAAGCCGCGGATGGTTTCTTTCAGCGGCACGATCTTGCCGGGGGAACCGGTGAAAACTTCGGCCACGTTGAACGGCTGCGAAAGGAAGCGCTGAAGTTTCCGTGCGCGCGAGACGGCCAATTTATCGTCCGGTGAAAGCTCATCCATACCCAGAATCGCGATGATGTCGCGCAATTCTTTGTAGCGTTGCAGCGTGGTTTGCACGCGGCGGGCCACGGTGTAATGTTCTTCACCAACCACTTGCGGATCAAGCTGGCGGCTGGTGGAGTCAAGCGGATCCACAGCAGGATAAATACCGAGTGAGGCGATATCTCGCGAGAGCACGACCGTTGCATCCAAGTGCGCAAAGGTCGTTGCGGGCGAAGGATCGGTCAAGTCATCGGCTGGCACATATACGGCCTGGATCGAGGTAATTGAACCCGCCTTGGTCGAAGTGATGCGCTCTTGCAGCACGCCCATTTCTTCGGCCAGCGTCGGCTGATATCCCACGGCGGAAGGCATGCGGCCCAGCAACGCGGAGACTTCGGTACCGGCTAACGTGTAGCGGTAGATGTTGTCGACGAAGAAGAGAATGTCTTTACCTTCGTCGCGGAAACGTTCGGCCATGGTGAGACCGGTCAATGCCACACGCAGACGGTTGCCGGGAGGTTCGTTCATTTGGCCGAACACCATCGCCACTTTTGATTCGGCCAAATTGTCGGCTTTAATAACGCCGGCTTCCTGCATCTCGTGATAGAAGTCGTTGCCTTCGCGGGTACGCTCGCCCACACCGGCGAACACGGACAAACCGCCGTAGCTTTTCGCGAAGTTGTTGATAAGTTCCAGCATGTTCACGGTCTTGCCGACTCCGGCACCGCCGAACAAGCCGATCTTGCCACCTTTGGCAAACGGACACACGAGATCAATCACCTTGATGCCAGTAGGCAACAGATCAACCGAGGGCGAAAGTTCGTCGAACTTCGGTGCCGGTTGGTGAATCGCGCGACGCTCCTCGGTTTTGATCGGGCCTTGCTCATCGATCGGGCGACCCAGCACGTCCATGATGCGGCCGAGCGTGCCCAGGCCCACGGGAACCGAGATCGGGCCGC
>JANOKK010000697.1:0-5610 GCA_031419255.1 Betaproteobacteria bacterium | reverse complement strand
CGCTGGTACACTTTGGCGATGGATGCAACATTCGATTATTTGGAACTTGCACGCGACATCAAATCGTGGGGACGGGAACTGGGCTTCGCGGAAACCGGCATCAGCGACACCGAGCTTTCGGTCGAAGAAAATTTCTTGCAGCAATGGCTCGCGCGCGGCTATCACGGCGAGATGGATTATATGGCGCGCCACGGCAGGGCGCGATCACGCCCGGGCGAATTGCTGCCGGGAACCGTACGGGTGATATCGGTCAGGCTCAATTACCTCGCCAATAATGCGCGCGATAGTTGGGAGGTACTGAACGACGACACCTCAGCGTTCATTTCCCGCTACACGCTGGGGCGCGATTATCACAAAGTGATGCGTTCCAAGTTGCAGGCGTTGTGCGATCGCATTGACGCCGCGACCATCGGGTGCGCGGTCGACTTTCACCACCGCGTATTCACCGATTCGGCGCCTGTGATGGAAGTGGCACTTGCCAGGAAAGCCGGTCTCGGCTGGCGTGGCAAGCACACCTTGTTGCTGTCTCGCGATGCGGGTTCGATGTTTTTTTTGGGTGAGATTTACACCAGCATGCCCTTGCCGATCGATGCACCCGTTACCGAGCATTGCGGCACTTGCCAGAAATGCATCGATATCTGCCCGACGCAGGCGATCATCGGGCCACACCAACTCGATGCGCGGCGCTGTATTTCGTACCTCACGATCGAGCACAAAGGTGCCATACCCGAAGCGCTGCGGCCGTTGATGGGCAATCGTGTTTATGGGTGCGACGATTGCCAACTGGTGTGCCCGTGGAATAAATACGCACAACTCACGACCGAGGGAGATTTTGCGATTCGCAATGATCTTGACGATGTGACGCTGATCGAATTATTTGCATGGAGCGAAGCGGATTTTAATGAGCGTCTTGCAGGTTCCGCGATCCGCCGAATCGGCCATGAACGCTGGCTGCGAAATATTGCGGTTGCGCTGGGCAATGCGTTGGCGAATGAAAATCTTGCGGTCGATGCGCGGGATCAATTGCGAGTGGCATTGCAGGCGCGCGCTGAGCACGCCTCACCGATGGTGCGCGAGCATGCGGCGTGGGCGCTCGCGCGTGGTGAATAGATCAGGCGCCCACAAACGGTTTTTTCCCGTTGCGATATCGTTTCCCGGCCTTCGGATTCGTTAGTGCGTGGTGCAACGCGAAATGCAATTCATAGAGCGTTGAATCGAGCCCCGCTTCTTCAATGCCCTTTGCAAAGCCGAGCGCGACCGCGTTGCCGGCGAGCCGCACTTGTTCATCTTCCAGCGGGCCGACGACGGGTGCGGCGGTATCGTTGAACGCGTTTCGGCAGGTCTCCACCGAAACGGAATAGTATTTTCGACAGGCGGCGGGACGTCCTTCATACACGCTGCACACACCATTTTCGAGCAAGGCGCAAGGGATGCCAGCACGGATGTGCTGCTCGGAGTTTAATGGCGAGATGCGCGGCAAATTTTCCGCGATGCGCAACATCGCCTGTGTGCGCTGCGCGGAATCGAATGTCGTCTCAATGTGGTGGGCCAATACAAACGCTTCGTGCGGGCGAATTTCGACCCGCAAGTGGCAACAAAAGTTACAGCCGCGCTCGCAGGCAACTGGCACATTGCCGCGCGCGATCACGGTGGCCTGCAATGCGGCGAGACGACCATACATTTGAACAGTTTCCGCGCGCGCACCCATCGCATTCGCGGCTTTCTTGGCCCGCGCAGTCACGCGTTCGGCATTGAAGGCCGACTGCAGGTCAGGAGAGACGGAAGAAGTCATCCCCCATTTTGCCACGCGCTGACTGGCGTGTTGCCAGACGCGTGGGCAGGCGAAAACGTGCTACACGCCAGCGGCGGCGCGATCCACAATCTTCGTCGGCTGACGCATCCAGATTACGGTAAGGCCGGTGCGCTTCGCATAATCTTCGATTGCCCTCACCTTTTGGACGTCGACGACTTCGACCCGATCCGACGCAACGCCGAACGATGACGATGTCGCACATCCACCCGACAAAATCGCGACCAGCGTAATGGCACCCACAACAGAGAGATTCTTCATGGCAAGCTCCTTGGAATCTACGGAGACAAGTTGACAACACCGCCGATTGGCGATGTCGAGCCGATCAGCATGACAACGCTACGCCGATCTGTTTTTGTTGGCAAGCGTAAATCGTGGCAAAGGCACCGATTGCGACCAACTGTTGCAGTTGGTCGCAATCATTTGATGCAAAACATCAGGCCTTCAACATCAGCGAATTCATGCGCTTCACAAAGTCGGCCGGGTTCTCAAGTTGGCCGCCCTCGGCGAGTATCGATTGATCGAACAGCAGGCTGGCCCAATCGGCAAAGTCGGATTCGGTGGCCGTTTTAAGTTTCTCAATCACGGCGTGGCTTGGATTGATTTCCAGAGTCGGCTTGTTTCCACCGACTTTTTGTCCGGCCGCTTTCAACATGCGTTCGAGATTACCCGATAGCTCGTTCTCATCGACGACCAAACAGGCGGGCGAATCAACCAGGCGATGCGTGACCCGCACTTCTTTGACTTTGTCGCCAAGAGCAGTCTTGATGCGCTCAACCAATGGTTTCAACTCATCGGCGACTTTTTCCTGTGCCTCTTTCTCGCCCTCATCGGCGAACGCGTCGAGATCGAGATCGCCTTTCGCCACGGAACGCAATTTCTTGCCGTTGAATTCCTCGACTTGACCCAGCCACCACTCATCGACTGGCTCGGTGAGGATTAAAACTTCGACACCTTTCTTTTTGAAGACCTCGAGGTGTGGGCTGTTGGCGGCCGCGGCGAAATTGTCGGCGGTGACATAGTAAATTTTGTCCTGTCCGTGCTTCATGCGTGAAACGTATTCGACGAGCGACACCGATTGCGTGTCATCGGTATTGTGTGTCGAGGCAACCCGGATCAGTTTCAACAAACGTTCGCGGTTGGCGAAATCTTCGCCAAGGCCTTCCTTGAAAACCCGGCCAAACGCATTCCAAAAAACCGTGTACTTTTCTTTTTGCGCCACGTCGTCGCTGCTCGCCAACTCTTCAAGCAGGCCCAACACTTTCTTGACGCTACCGGATTTGATGGCTTCAACGTCTTTCGACTCCTGAAGAATTTCGCGCGAAACGTTTAATGGCAAATCATTGGAATCGATCACGCCTTTTACGAAACGCAGATAACGCGGCAGCAAATGTTCGGCGTCGTCCATGATGAATACGCGCCGCACATACAGCTTTACGCCGTGTTTGGTTTCGCGGTCGAACATGTCGAATGGCGCTTTGCCCGGCACGTACAATAATTCCGTGTATTCATGCCGACCCTCGACACGCGCGTGCGTCCATGCAAGCGGCTTTTCCCAATCGTGCGAGACGTGTTTGTAGAATTCTTCGTATTCGGTTTCGGTAATCTCGCTTTTGCTGCGCGCCCACAATGCGCTGGCCTTGTTGACGGTTTCGTCTTCGTCTTTTTCTACCTGCGCCTGCTTGTCCTTGTCCCATTCGCTTTTCTTCATCACGATCGGCATCTGGATGTGATCGGAATATTTGCGGATGATGGATTTCAGGCGATAGTCGTCAAGAAATTCTTTCGCGTCTTCCTTCAGATGCAAGGTCACCTCGGTGCCGCGCGTGGATTTATCCAATGGTGCCAGCGTGAATTCGCCGTCACCGGTGCTCGACCACAACACGCCGGCCTCGGCCGCATGCCCACCGGCACGGGTGCGCAATTCAACGCGATCGGCAACGATGAAGGCAGAATAGAAACCGACGCCGAACTGGCCAATCAGATTTGCGTCCTTTTGTTGGTCACCGGTCAGTTTCGCAAAAAATTCCTTGGTGCCGGATTTGGCGATGGTGCCAATATTGGCAACGACTTCATCTTTCGTCATGCCGATACCGTTGTCCGTGAGCGTGATGGTGCCCTTGTCCTTGTCGAGGGCGACGCGGATCTTGAAATCGGTGTCGTTCTCATTGAGTGCGGGATTGGCGAGCGATTCGAACCGCAGCTTGTCGATCGCATCCGATGCATTCGAGATCAATTCACGCAGAAATATTTCGCGGTTGGAATACAGCGAATGAATCATCAACTGCAGGAGTTGCTCGACCTCGGTTTGGAAGGCAAGGGTTTGTGGTTCGGCCCGGGTGGCATCGGGCGCGGTTGCGGTGGTCATTGGCAAGTCTTTCTTTTTTCGAGGGTTTATCAACTTTGCATCGCAAATGCGGGCAAAAATCCGATTTTCAAGTGGATGAGATTGCGGCGATGATATTGAGCCGTGAAAACCTCGATGTGATCGCTAAGCAATTGAAAATAAAGCGTAAGCATCGAGGTCGCCGCGTGCCCGGAACTTTCCCGATTTCTTGCACTCCATACTGGGGTAGTAATCTCCTTTTGGAATGAGTGAGTAGGATATTTGGGCCACAGTGAATGTGGCCCATTTTTTTTGGCCGTATGGAACCGGCAGGCAAACTATCCGCCAAACTTTGACAACGCCACAAAAACGGCGTATTTCAGACATTCGCGTTTCAATGTCAATCGGAGGAATATATGAAAAATCTACTGCTTGCCGCCGCACTGTTGGCGGGTTCGATCCCCTTTGCGGCCACCGCGCAAAGTGTCTTCGATGGCACCTGGAAAACCGATATCAAAACCATCGATTACCCGGCGAAACCGGTCGTGTATGAAATAAAAGGCGGCATGTACGAGTGCAAGTCGTGCGCGTTCAAGGCGGTGGTGAAAGCCGACGGCAAAGATCAGAAAATCGACGGCAATCCTTACGCCGATACGATGGCGGTAAAAATCGTCGACGAATTTCATGTCGACGTCACCAGCAAAAAAGCCGGCAAAGTCGTGTCGCAAAGCAAGTTCGCCATCTCGACCGACAAGAATTCGATGCAGCGTGAATTCACCAGCAACTCATCCAACAACGCCGAGGTGGTGAAAGGCACCACCAGCTATGCGCGCGTCGCCTACGACAAAAATGGCACGAACCAATTGTCCGGCTCGTGGCGTGCCCAGAAAGCCGAAAAAATCAGCGACAACGGCTTGAAAGTGACCTACAAGTCAGAGGCGGCGATGATGAACATGACGCAGCCTACGGGCGAATCGTACAGCGCCAAGACCGATGGTACCGACGCGCCTTACAAGGGCGATGCCGGTGTAACCAGTGTGTCGGTCAAGGTGAAGAAAAACGTGCTGGAAGAAAATTACAAACGCGACGGCAAAGCGGTGTCGATGGCGAAAATGGAAGTCGATGCCACCGGAAAAAAAGCCCGCGTGGATTGGATCAATCATTTGACGAAAACAAACGGAAATTACATGATGGTCAAGCAGTAGACTTCCGCGTAAAGGGAACTTCTAAAAACCCGTCATCCCGGCGCAGGCCGGGATCCAGTCCTTCGTAACTCATTGATCTTACGATGGGCTGGATTCCGGCCTTCGCCGGAATGACAAAATTTTGAGGTTAATAGAAGTACATTAAAGCACTAGTGTCCCAACGTTTCATCGAAAGTGTGGCGTAAGTTGATGATTTGTTTATCGATATTGGGTCATTTTTTTGTCCACGATGTCGATTTTGGGGTGGCATTGGCCCATGCTCGGAGACC
>JANOKK010000696.1:0-3900 GCA_031419255.1 Betaproteobacteria bacterium | reverse complement strand
CAATCCCGTGGAACACCGCGCCAGTGCTAGGGTTTCACTCCCGACGCGTTTCTCCCAATGGGTGAGAGCGCTACGGGTGCGATTGCACATTTTGCAGGCTTCCTGGCGGCGTTGTTGCGCCAAGCAGGGTGAAGCCTGCGTCGTCGTCACGCCTTGCCAGGAAGCCTGCAAAATGCACACTCACACCCGTCCAACTGCCGTTTCTAGGGTCGCACATTGGAGGCCACAAATATGCAATATCACCTTTTGCGTCTTTTTCGTTGCATGGTTCGAGTACTTCCATGCCTGTTGATTTCGCCCACGCTTGCAATCGCGGGGCTGCCGAGTAACACCGAGGTGGAAACCATCCTCGATAAACACCTCATCGCCAATAAGCAGGCGAAGGGTGTCGCTGTCGCGTTGGTGGATGCAAGCGGCATTCGGATTTTCACTGCCGGCATCGCGCGCGGCGACGCAAAGGTGAACGCCGACGACTTGTTCGAAATTGGCTCGCTCACCAAGACATTTACCGGCCTGTTGCTCGCCATCGCCGACAGAAAAAGCGAGACCAAGCTGGACGACGCGGTGGAAAAATTTCTGCCGATGGGTCAACTATTGCGCGACTCCGTCGGCACACCGATTCGCTAGGTCGATCTGGCGACACACCGTTCCGGCTTGCCGCGGCTTGCCACCAACATGCAGCCGAAAGACCCAAAAGATCCGTATGCCGATTACACCGAACAGGATCTGCTCGATTTTCTGAAGTCCTTCAAAGCGACCCGTGAACGCAACGCGCAGTACGAATATTCCAATATCGGTTTTGGTTTGCTCGGTTATGTGTTGACGCGCGCCGCAAAGGCGCAGAGTTTTGAGACGCTGCTGGCGACGCGAATCCTGACGCCATTGGGTATGAACAGCACCACGAGTGATGCGAAAAAATTCACAGCCCGCCTTGCGCAACCGCACGACGCTAACGGCCAACCAACGCCCGCATGGGTTCTGCCGATTGCCCACGCCGGGGCCGGTGCAATCCGCTCGACGGTTGGCGACATGGGCCGCTATGTCGAAGCCATAGCGGGTATCAAGACAGGCGAACCCGATCACGCTATCGCACTGGCGTTGACCACGCGTGAACAAGGGCCGGGTCGTATCAATCCCATCGGCCTCGCCTGGATGAAAATTCCGTTCGCGAATCGCGAATTTTTCAATCGCGATGGCGGCACGTTTGGCTCATCGAGCTCGATGCTGGTGGATCGCACCACCAAAGAAGGCGTCATCGTCCTCGCCAATTCGTCGACAAAATTGACCGATATCGCGATTCATCTAATGGATCGTCGGCACAATCTTGCGCCGCGTGTCTTTCCGGCGATCATGCCGGTTGCCGAGGCTTTGCTCACGCGCTATGCGGGCAACTACAAGCTCAATGAGCAAATGAATGTCGCCATTCGCGTCATCGGTAGCAAGATTACCGCGCAGGCCACGGGGCAGGGCGAGTTTGAAATTTTTCCGGAAAGTGAAACGCGATTTTTTGCCAAAGTTGCGCGGATCGTAGTGACCTTCGGCGAGATTGGCACCGGTCACGCGGGTCAGTTCGTGTTGGAACAGGGCGGCGCAAAACTGACCGGGCGGCGGATTCCATAATCGCACGTCGGTTGTAGCAAATGCCGCGCGCGGATTGTGTTGCAGCCACAACGCTGTGTTTCCAAATGCAACGCGCAAGTTGCAGTGATCATTGAGGAAAAGTTTAGAGGCATGCCGCCGGCACTGGTGTCGTCGTTCCTTCAAGCCAGATCTGCGCACACGCGGTCGGGTCAAAACCGGTTACGGTCTTGATCGTCGCCAGCATGTCGGACATGCGCGCCGATTTGCCTGCGTAGTCGCGATAGAACGCGGCTAATGCCTGATCGACTTTGTCGGCGCCGACTTTGCCTGCGACGGCTCGGTAAAAAAACGCACCGCGCATGTAGGGCGCGTTGGTGAAGAGATTGTCTTTGAGGATATCGACCGCATTGCAGGTGCGCGGCCATACGGGGTGGTTGCCGGGGATTTGCGCGAGCGCGTTGGCGTAATTTGTCCAGGTTTGCGCGCCGACGGCCGGCGCCACCACATCAAGCGCACGCGCGGCGAGATAACTGGTGGTTCCTTCGGATAGCAAAAAATCTTCCCAGCATGCGATGCGCACGCCGTTGCCGAACCATCCGTGTGCAGCTTCGTGGGCGCTGGCTTCCTGGCTGGCAAGCGAACTTGAGGCGACGTGCCAGCGAGGGTGGTGCTCGATACCGCCATTCACCCCCGCACCCCAATTGACCGACACGGTGCCGACCTTGTTGCCGAAGCGGTATGGTCCCAACGTCTTTTCGTACCAATCGAAAACGGCTCGCAGATTTTGCGTGCCGGCTTCCGCTGCTGCAAGCTCGTTGGGCCGATGCCAAACCGAGACTTCGGTTCCGGCGGTAGTGGCACCAAGCCGCAGCTCGGTGTAATTGTCGATCGCCCAGCCGAGTTGATAAGCGGGCGCTTCAGTGAGTGTTGGCGAATACAGCGCCGTCTTTCCCGCAGGTATCCCGGTGAGGTTGAGCGAGATCGTCGTGCCATCGCGCGGCTGAGAGTGACATGGGAACAGGTTGCCGCAGTAGTACGGCCACAAAAACGTGTAGCCCTCGGCTGAGGCACCTTGAAAACCCGTGTGGGTTTTGTAACGAAACGCGAATTCGACGGCGATGGTGCGATCACTTGCGGGCAGGGCAAGGTTGATGGTCTTTGTTGCCGCATCGAATAAGTATGCAAGTGCTACGCCGCCACTTTGCACGCGGTCCAGGGTCAAATCGCCCACCTCAAGCGTGGCACCCGGTAAGTTACTCGCCGCGAAACTGATGGTCGCGGTACCGCTCAATGCGGTGACATCGAATGCAAGCTGGATATCGGTGATGTCGCGCGCGGCGTTCGCCGTTGCAAAGGCTTGAGGGGGCGGTGGTGCGGGTGTTGCGACCGGCGTGTCCGGGCCGGACGACGAGCCTCCGCAGGCGGCGAAGAAGAGCGGCGCGAGGATCGATGCGAAACTTGTGCGCGTCAACTGAAAGGTTTTCACTTTGCGCGAATGTCTGACCATGACAAATCCAAGCACGGAGTTTACATGGTCACGAATTCCACAACCTGTCGAAAGTGACGCCGGCCTGTTGGAATTGGCGTGAATTTTTACCGGCAGGGTTTTGACATGTCAGCGCGCGGCGATTTTTCCAGCGGCAATCAATTGCTGCCGCGACGCTGGCAACCTGCCGGCTTTGCGCCCGCCAGACGCTGTCTTTATTTTCGCGGACACGCCGCGCGCCTTGTAAATGCCGCAGCCAAGAATAATGTCGCCAACCAATTCAAAATAGAACGATTTGGCATCGATACGACCGCTTGCCGCGTCCTTCAGGTTGTAATCGATCCAGCCCGCGCGGGCGCTGGGAAATCACATCGGCGAGGCGGGTCGCTTCCAGTTCCAGAGTTTGCGAGGTATCGTTCATCCGTTCGACGAAGTTGCTGTTTCGCTGCGTGACCTGATCAAGTTGCCCGACCGCGTGATTGATTTCATAGACCCTGCGAAAAATCCATCCGTTTCATTTGTATCGCTATTTCTGTGTCACGACACTAGTCACAGACCGTTGTTGCAGAAATTCATGCACGGCTGGAAAAAACGGATCGCCCGCGCAATCGGCCACTTGTGCCCGCAAGTGGGTAAATCCAATGACATGGCAAACGAAAATTTTGCCATCCCATTTACTGGGGCAGCCGTGACGACGGCGTCAGATCCATCGCAAACGATCATCAATTTCTCGCCGACCTGCCTTGTGGCAACGCCGAGTTCCCTGGCATGGGGCCACGGTCACGTCATTGCACTCGATCGTTTCTTCCCAAAAATTCGCCAATCGCGCAGAC
>JANOKK010000695.1:0-1319 GCA_031419255.1 Betaproteobacteria bacterium | reverse complement strand
CCCGCAACAGGTGCTGCCGCGTCGATTCCATGCGGCGCTCCGCGGCCTTCTTCTCCCGGCGACACTTTCACCTTATTCGCGACACCGCATTTCCCGCATTTGGCTTCCAGCCGCGCATCCACCAGTGCCACGATCTCGTCGATAACCGCATTACGCACGCCCTTCTGCGCCGCGACAGCTTGCACCAACCGATCAACGCGCTCGATATAGTGCGCCCCGCCGAACAGCGCACGCGCCGCCGAGGACGGATTGGCGAGGCCCATGGCGGCGTTGGCGTATTTCTCGAACGGCACCAAGTCGTTTTCAGACGCGCCAAGCGACAAGCATAGCGCTGCCACCCACTGATACACCGCGCGTGATTCCTCGATGTCGCTGTGGACCGCTTCCTTGATCGGTCGCATCGAATCTTTCTGGATGCAGCGATAGTTGCCGGCCATCAGCATGCTCCATTTGGCGAGCGGCACGAACACCGACTCATGCACCTTCAGTTTCACCGGCAATTCAATTTGCCCGTCGGCGGTCTCGAAGCGCACCGCCTCGATATCGGCTGCGAGCGTGCGAAGCATCGCGGTGTGTGTGTCCGATACAAAGCGCGCGGATTTGAAATTCGTCGGCAGACGTACCTGCAACACATTGACCTTTTCTTCCGGCGGGCGAAATGCCTGCGCGTCGGGGCTGCACAAGGTCATCATGGTCGGGTCGAAGTTGTCCCACACGGTCGGGTCGGTATAGGCGTTGCGGCAGGCGCTGATCGAGACGCCGGGGATGCGCGCCATATACGGCAGCGGCGGCATATTCATGATCGACATGCAAGGCACGCGCGAGCGCGCGACACGATCCAGCAATTCGCGCACACCGGGCGAGCCGTACTGTGGTTCTTGCATCGCGAGGGCCACCAAATCGAATGCCAAAGGATCGACCGCACCCGGTCCGGCGGCAGCGAGTTTTCCCGGGGCTTTGCGCGAGTCTATTTCAACCAGACTTTCCCGGCCTTTCACCGGCAGGCGCACCCGCGCGCCTTCGGCATTGAACAATTCCACTTCGGCGGGCAGGCACACGAGCGTCACATTGTGTCCCGCCAGAATGAGTTTCGCGCCGAGCAGCGAGCCGTATGAGGCGCCCATGATGAGGATTTTCAATGCCATGACTTAATTTCCTTCGTGAGAAAAATAAACGTGCGGGGAGGGGTGCCTGAGGTGCGGCACCGCCACCACATCTGGACCGCGATCGCCGTCGTCGCCGGCACCGCAGTGAGCCACCATGGTAGAGAGCGCGCGCGGCGAGAACAATCGGGATCAACAAGAAAAGGCCTGATACCG
>JANOKK010000694.1:0-4625 GCA_031419255.1 Betaproteobacteria bacterium | reverse complement strand
CTAAAATGCACGACGATATCAATATTGCGAAACTTTGCCAGCTTCTCGATGACTGTGAACGGGAGGTGCTCCATGTTAAATGGATCAAGATATGCCAGATGCAGACCATTGGGTGGCAATCGCCTGATGGCCTCATCAACTGTCTGCTCTGCCGGGCCTAGCAATGCGGTTACGGGAGCATTGAGCGCAAGCAGTCTTTTCTCGCACGACATCAGACTATCTTGGTCAATGTCGCCGATGATGACATCGGTAAATTCCACCAAATTCAATGATGCCTGACGCCACGCAACGACGGCACCGCCATCGGTATCGACCTCGGTGCCTTTGATACGCGTTCGGCCGGGGCCACAAAACAAATCAATAAAACCTCGCTTTTTCCACTTGCGCCTCGCGGCACACGAAGCGCCCACATAACGGCGTAGCAGTTGATGCTTTTCAATAGACCAATCGCCGACCTCAAGCACTTTACCGCTTGGAAAACCATCGGGATGAATGAGTTCTGGGTCAGGTTGAATCACGGGTTCACTCGGCGGGATCGAAATCTATGCTGTCTCAATCAAGTAACATCGCTTGCGTCACAATGCGAATTGCGAGTATTCTATAACTGTATAAATAAACAGTCAATCTATGGCTACGTTCTCAAATATCGAATGGACTGAAATGACGTGGAACCCGGTTACGGGCTGCGTCAAGGTCAGTCAGGGCTGCAAGAACTGTTACGCCGAGCGCATGGCGCATCGCCTCCGCTTGATGGGAAGCGCCAGGTATGTGAATGAGTTCGCGCCGACTCTGCATCACGATCTCATCGATCTGCCGCGCCGTTGGAAAAAGCCGCGCACAATCTTTGTAAATTCGATGAGTGATCTTTTTCAAGAAGCCGTACCGCTCAGTTTCATTCGTGCGGTATTCGAAACCATGGCTGAGTGCCCGCAACACGTCTTCCAGATACTTACCAAGCGCGGCGAGCGATTGGCGGAACTGGCACCTCATTTGCCGTGGCCAGAAAATATCTGGATGGGTGTCAGCGTGGAAGACGAAAGGATCGTAGATCGAATCGATTTCCTGAGACGGACGCCTGCAAAGGTCAAGTTTCTCTCCTGCGAGCCACTCATTGGACCGCTCGACGATCTCGACTTAACTGATATTGATTGGGTCATCGTCGGGGGTGAGTCCGGACGGGGCTCTCGGCCAATGGAAAAGGAATGGGTCAAGTCAATTCTTCGGCAGTGCCGTGACGCGCGAGTGAAGTTCTTTTTCAAGCAATGGGGCGGCGTGCGGAAAGATATGACTGGCAGAGAACTTTACGGTCGCACCTATGACGAAATGCCAAAGCGGAAGGTTATTCCGTTGATGGCTCGTATCTGAAACACGTAGATTATCCGGAAAGCACATCAGCACTCAGATCGCCAGTTGGCAAGTGTTTCCGACCGCTTTCGCCCCATACACCGCACCAGTGCTAGAGTATTTCCGTTTCAACACGAGAAAAATCATGTCCATCGAAGACCTCCGCAACAAGTTGATCCGCAATTTCAACGATGCCACACTTGAAACGTCCGACCGCGCGCCGCACTACGACGGCGCGCAAAGTGCCCGGCTCGCGCGTGGAACCGCCGCGCAGAAAATGGGCGCATCGATCGATATTGTTCCTGCCGGCAAGCGTTCTTGCCCGTATCATTTTCATTACGTTGAGGAAGAAATGTTCATCGTCCTCGAAGGCGAAGGCACGTTGCGCGTCGCCGGGGAAATGGTGCCGATCCGTGCGGGCGATACGATTTTCATTCCGCCCGGGCCCGAATATCCTCACCAGATTCTGAATACATCGACCAAGCCGCTGAAATATCTTTCACTCTCGATCAATGCCGACACGGAAATCTGCGAGTATCCCGATTCAGGCAAATACGGATCTTTCACCACCAGTAAAGGCCCTTTGCTGGGTGGCCGGCGTTTGCATCGGGCTGGGGATGCGCTGGATTATTGGGATGGCGAAGCCTAGCCTCGCCAAAAACCTAAACGACGATACACAACTGGAGCAGCAACATGACATTCAATGTTTATCGCGACCACAAGCAAGAATGGCGCTGGTTCTTGCAGGCGGAAAACGGCAAGAAAATCGCCGATTCCGGCGAAGGCTATCACCATGAAAGAGATTGCATCGATGCGATTTCGCTGGTGATGGGCACCAATCTGCAAACGCCGGTGCGGTTTATTTGATTGCCGCTGAAAAAACAGTGTCATTCTGAGCGAAGCGAAGAATTTCGTCGCATCGGCGAGATTCTTCGCTTCGCTCAGAATGACAAATGTGTGGTGACACGCCACATTGATATTCGCAACGTGCCTATACAATCGGCAACGCCACTCGTGCCTCGGTGCCGCCGCCCGGCCTCGGCAACAAATCAAATTGCCCGCCATGCGCCTTCGCGATGCGCTCCACGATTGCCAATCCCAACCCCGCGCCTGAATGACCGCTGCGCGACGCGTCCAGTCGCGTAAACGGCTGCTTCAGGCGTTCAACTTCGCCCGGCGGAATGCCCGGGCCGCGATCCAGCACCGATAGCACGATGGCATCTGCTTCGCGAACCGTGCGAAGTTCGATATTGCCGCCGGCGTGTTTGCGCGCGTTGTCGATCAGATTGTTGATCAGGCGCTTGATCGCCAACGGGCGCATGTTGAATGTCGCCTGCGGCATTAGGTCAAGCCCGATTTTCGCGCCGCCGTCGAGTGTGCGCTCCAGACGTTCCGCCGCTTCGCGCACCAACGTGTTGAGATCGATGCTTTGCAGATTTTCGCGGCTCTCTTCGCGCGCGAAATCCATGAATTGATCGATCACGCCATTGATGTCTTCGATGTCCCTTTCCATATCGGCGCGCATTGCGGGATCGGCCGGCAGCATTTCCAATTGCAGCCGCAGGCGCGCAAGCGGCGTGCGCACATCGTGCGAAACACCGGCGAGAAAAGTGGCACGTTCGCGATCAAGCCGCGCGAGATTTTCGCGCATCTGGTTGAACGCAACCGCCACCGATGTCACTTCTTCCGGCCCCATTTCCGTGACCGGCGGCGGGCTGCGCCCCTCGCCGATTTCGCGCGCTGCTGCCGATAAGGCCTGCAGTGGTCGATTCAGGCGACTCACCAGAAACAATGCGCCCGCCAGCGCCAGAATGCCGCCAAACACGCCCCAGCCCAACCATGCGATCGAGAAATCCTGTTCGACGATGCGATTCTGCGGAAACAGCACGCCGTAGTAGGTTGAACCGACCTGAATCTTGGTGATGAACGCGGGTGGTGGCGCGGGGCGGCCTTCCAACGCAGCCAGTGCGCGCTGCGGACGCTGATAGACGTAGATATCGGATTCCGGGCCGAATTGCTCGCGCAGGCGCTCGCGAACGGCTCGAATGGGGGGCGTGCTTAGCGCAGGTTCGAGCGGTTCATCGCCGATGCGCTGCGGGGGAATCACCCGGATGCCGCGCTCTTCGCGCAGCTTGAGCAGAAAATCGCGGTGCTGCTCGGCGGGAATACTTTCCAATGCCGCGCGGATGGTTTTCAAATGGCTGATGTAGCCCGAGGCGACCAATTGATAGCGTGGAAATTGCGAGTAGTAGCGAAACAGGAAAACGGAAACAATCTGACTCAAGATCAACGCGAACACGATGACCAGTGCGGTGCGCGCGAGCAGGGATCTAGGCACAAATGACGAGAAGTTCATCACGCGTGATCGGTCGCGAACGTCATACGTGCTTCGCGCCATCGGGCACGAACACATAGCCGCGCCCCCACACGGTCTGGATGTAACGCGGATTGGCCGGATCTTCGCCGAGCAATTTTCGCAGGCGTGAGACCTGCACATCGATTGCGCGGTCAAAGCTCTCATGCTCGCGCCCGCGCGCTAGTTCGGTCAGTTTGTCGCGCGAAAGCGGCGTGCGCGCATGTTGCGCGAGCACTTTGAGTAATCCGAATTCGCCGGTTGTCATTGGCAGTGGCGCATTGTCACGCGCCAGTTCGCGGGTGCCGAGATTGAGACGAAACGGCCCGAATTCGATCACTTCATCGTCGGCGGTGGGCGCGCCTGGCACCGGCAACGGCGCCTGACGGCGCAGCACCGCATTGATGCGTGCTACCAGCTCGCGCGGATTGAATGGCTTCGGCAAATAATCGTCGGCACCGATTTCAAGGCCGACGATGCGGTCAACGTCATCACCTTTCGCGGTCAGCATGATGACGGGAATATTCGCCTCCGCGTTTTGTGACGCGCGCACGCGGCGACAAATTGCAAAGCCGTCTTCGCCTGGCAACATCACGTCGAGCACCACCAGATCGTAGCGGTTGCGGGTCAACGCATGGTCGAACGCGGCGCCATCGGGAACGGTGTCGGTGGCGAAGCCCTGCTCGGAGAGGTAGCGTTTGAGCAGATCTCGCAGACGCAGATCGTCGTCGACAACAAGGATGCGGTGGCGCGGAGTGGGTGCTTGGGTCATGGCGGCATGTTAGAGCGTGGTGGTGCAGGTCGGGGGTATTGAGATGGCGTGAGTTGTAAGCAGATGTTAGCAAACCCAGGCGCGCGGGGTGCTCGGGGCGATTGCGTTACAAGCCGTTACCAACGCGGCAGAACCAATCGAGACATCGCACGTTCT
>JANOKK010000693.1:0-3600 GCA_031419255.1 Betaproteobacteria bacterium | reverse complement strand
CCGCCAGTAACCAGTTGATGTTGTTCGATATTTAACCGGACACTAGTGAATTAGGGCTATAGATCACCAGAAGACAATCCTGTGTGTTTCGCAATGCGCGAAAGCATTTTTGGGCCGATTTCTTCACCGTCATGAAACGCAAATACATAATCCGGGAACCCAGCACGGGAAAGCGTTTTATGAGAGCCGGACTGTCGTTTGATTTTCCACCCAAGCCGGAGCAGAGCAGCAAGAACTTTTTTCGCCTTGGCCGATGGCCACTGACTCATGCGGCGATAGGAATTGATATGTTAATCGCGATAGCGCGACTCTCGCCTTGTTCAAGGCGTTCGGCAATCACGCGCAGAGCGAGAGATTCCGCTTTCAACATGGCCTCTTGTGCGCTTGCGCCATAAGCCAAAACACCCGGCAGTTCAGGCACCTCAGCCAGCCAGCGCCCGTCATCTTCTCGTTCGTGCACTATAGTGAAATCCATAATCTTGCTCCTGATGATTTCCGGAATTTACAAACTATCTCTAGTTTAGTGTGATTCCTAAGTCGGAACAACTTCGCAGCATATCCCTAGCACTCCACCTGCCTAACCGAAACCGTAATCGCCAATCCCCCCAGTGAAGTCTCCTTGTACTTCGTCTGCATATCCGCTCCCGTCCGCCGCATCGTCTCAATGGCCTGATCCAGACTCACCATATGCGAGCCATCGCCGAGCATCGCGAGCGAACACGCGTTGATCGCTTTCACCGCACCCATGGCGTTACGCTCAATGCAGGGAATCTGCACCAGACCGCCGATGGGATCACACGTCATGCCGAGGTGATGCTCGAGCGCGATTTCGGCGGCGTTTTCGATTTGTTCATTGCTGGCACCGAGCGCTGCCGCGAGTCCGCCCGCCGCCATCGCCGCCGCCGAGCCGACTTCACCTTGGCAGCCCACCTCCGCGCCCGAGATGGAGGCATTGCGCTTACAGAGTGCGCCGATGGCTGCGGCAGCGAGCACGAATCGCGTAATGCCCGCTTCGTCAGCTTCCCGAAAATCGTTGTAGTAACGAAGCACGGCCGGTACCACGCCGGCGGCACCATTGGTCGGTGCGGTGACCACGCGTCCGCCCGCAGCATTTTCTTCATTCACCGCGATCGCAAACACGCTTACCCAATTCATGGCACCTTCGCTGACATGCGCGTCGGTTTTGTTGAGTCGAGCGGCGATGGCTTTGGCGCGCCGATTGACTTTCAACCCGCCCGGTAACATGCCGTCGGTATTCATGCCGCGATCGATGCAATCGAACATCACCGTTTTCATGCGCGCAATGAATTCACGCGTGACGGCTTCGCCATGCAGCGCAATCTCGTTTTCCATCAGCATTTCATGCAGCGGTTTGTTCGCGGCCTTGGCGAGTTGCAGCAACTCGTCCATGGTTTCGAAGTGATATGGCACGCGCGCTTCCACACCGCGCGGACTGCCGACAAACGCTTCGTCGGTATCGACGACGAAGCCGCCGCCGATCGAATACATCTCGCGTTCAAGAATGAGTTTTCCTTCGATATCGAAGGCGGCATAGCGCATGCCGTTGGAATGCACCGGCAGCAAATCGACGCGATTGAAAATTAATTCACGATCGCAATCGAAATGCACGCGATGCTTTCCCAGCAACGTAATTTCGCGCGCCACGCGGATATCGTGAACCCGCTGAGGAACGGCAGCGGTGTCGATGTGATCCGGCAATTCGCCTTCCAGCCCGAGCAGAATCGCCATGTCGGTGCCGTGGCCGTGGCCGGTGTGCGCAAGCGAGCCGTAAAGTTCGACTTCGACGCGATGGATACGCGCGAAATCGGCTGCCGGCATCTCCACCAGAAACCGCCGTGCCGCGCGCATCGGCCCGACCGTGTGCGAACTCGATGGGCCGATACCAATTTTGAACATGTCGAAAAGGCTGATGTACATGGAGATCTCGCGTAACTGGGCGGACAGCTTGCCACAAACCGCACCTGTTTTTGCCAATACAGCAATTGAGTCCATGTCACGCGCGGCACGTTGTTTTGCCTCTGAGCTATCAACCCTGGTATTTTTTCGCAGGCAAAAATACCAGGATTGGCGAATATTTTGAGGCACAAAGCCGCCAAACGTCTCACCAATGCTAGAGTTTCGCCGGGCGCCGTGAGTCCGGATGTCTAATGTCGCGATACTTGCGTGTCATCACCGTTCAAAGTGGACTCGCCGTCAATCACGGTTAATTGACAGGCGAGCGATGCATGGTCTATTGCCATCAGCAACAGCCAAACTGCCATCAATAGATGAAGTTGTTGTACGGAATTGAACGGGCTCACGATCCAGCCAGCGGCACTAGTGACGAACGCGCAGACCAACACGGCGCTGGCACAAATGGCCGGCGTTCGTCGGGATCGTACGGCTGCAAACACCAGCACCATCGCGGATAGGGCGGGGAGGACTTGACCCAGCAGTGAAAACCCGAGTACACCGACCAACAGAATGCTGATGCCGCCTGCCAGCACCGCGAAACGCGCGGCCGCACCAATGCGGCGCGCGATGGCATCGCGCGGCCAGCCGACGCTGATGGCGATCAACGGTAGTCCTGCGCATGCCGCAACCAAGCTCGCAAGATGGTGCGGGCCGCGTGTCTGCACGATGCCCAGATAGTCCGGCACACCAAGGAGCGCTGCGATCCCGATCAACATGGCACCGACGCCGACGCCGGGGTGCGTGCCCACTAATCGCCATGCAATTATCAACGAGATCGCCGCAAGCAACAGATCGGAAAGCGCATCACCGTTCATGCGGGGAAATCACTCACCTTCCTGCGACATTCCGCCTCCAGCCATGCGGCACTGCTCAGCAGTATCACCAGCACGCTGCCCTTCACCACCAAGGGTGCCGCGTATCCAAACCAGTCCGGGACCAGTGCGAAAGCAATTGCCAGCACGATGACGCGCACTTGTTCGACGCGCCACGCCACAACGCCACCCGCCAACAGCGAGCCGAGCGACTGTACTGTCGCCAACACGGCTAATGCGTACAGACTCTTGTTGAGCAGTGTCAAAGTCGCCGCCACCGCGACGAGGTGCATGACTGCCGCAAACAGAATTGCATACTGCCCTGCGACATACCGGCTCAAAGAGGCGGGCGTGCGCGCCGTGTAACGGGTGAACGCTGCTGAATCAAATTCCGCAACGGGCTTATCGGTCCAGCCGCCCGGCGGCGCAATCCAGACACCGATCTTCGCGCGCGAGCCTCCGGCCGCCATCGATTCGGTCCAGAGATCCGCGAAAGTGTGCAAATTGCCCCACAACGGGTTGTAGCTGCGTAACGGCTTGCGGATGCCGTAGATGATTTTCTCTCCGCGTCGCTCTTCGGCGAAGGTGCCGAACAACCGATCCCAGATGATCAAAACGCCACCGTAGTTCTTGTCGATGCAATACGCGTTTTGTCCGTGATGCACACGGTGATTGGATGGCGTGACAAAGACGCGTTCCATCCAGCCGAGGCGACCGATCAGTTCGGTATGCACCCAGTATTGATACAGCAGATCAATCAGCGACACGGTGAAAAAGACCATTGGCGGTACGCCCGCCACCGCCAGCGGCAGGT
>JANOKK010000692.1:0-1445 GCA_031419255.1 Betaproteobacteria bacterium | reverse complement strand
CTCTATTTCGGCCAGGGCATCCCTTACGTCGTAGTGATGACGCTCTCCGTCATCATGTATAAAAATCTCGGCGTCTCGAATACCGATATTGCGCTGTACACCAGTTGGCTCTATCTGCCGTGGGTGATCAAGCCGCTCTGGTCGCCGATCGTCGACATGTTTCGCACAAAGAGATTGTGGATCTGGACGTTGCAACTGGTCATCGGTGCCTCTTTGGCGCTGGTAGCATTGACCATTCCCGCGCCGCATTTTTTTCAGATTACGTTGGCCGTGTTCTGGCTGATGGCCTTCAGTTCGGCCACCCACGATATTGCGGCGGATGGTTTCTACATGCTCGCGTTGCCGACCCACAGTCAAGCGGCATTCGTCGGTGTACGCAGCACGTTCTATCGCATCGCGATGATCGCGGGGCAAGGTGGCCTCGTCTATCTCGCGGGGCAACTCACCGAACGCACCGGCGATGCAAAGCTCGCCTGGTCGATTGTATTTTTTGTACTCGCGGCCATGTTCCTGACCTTGTTCATCTATCACAAGTTCGTGCTGCCCACCCCCGCATCCGATACCGCGACCGCAAAGGGCACCAACGCTATCGAAGGTTTCAAGGAAACTTTTGTGTCGTTCTTTCAACGCAAAGATATTCTGCTGGTGATCGCCTATCTCTTGCTGTTTCGGCTGGGCGAAGCACAGGCATTGAAATTGGTGACACCGTTCTTGCTCGATCCGACAACCAAAGGTGGCTTGGGGCTCACGACTTCCGAAGTTGGACTCGCCTACGGTACGGTTGGCGTGGTGGCATTGACGCTGGGCGGATTGTTGGGCGGCTACACCATTTCCCGCGGCGGACTCAAGTTATGGCTGTGGCCGATGCTGCTTGCGGTACATGTTCCCAATCTCGCATTCATCTACCTTGCCTACATGCAACCATCGAGCATTGCGGTGATTTCAACGGCGATTGCGATCGAGCAATTCGGCTACGGATTCGGCTTCGCCTCATATCTGCTATTCATGATCATGGTCGCCGATGGCCCGCACAAGACCGCGCACTATGCCATCTGCACCGGCTTCATGGCGCTCGGCATGATGCTGCCGGGGATGGCAAGCGGGTGGATTCAAACGCAGTTGGGTTACCCGCACTTTTTTATCTGGGTGCTGATTTGCTGCGTGCCGTCATTGATTGCCACCGCGTTTGTGAAAGTCGATCCGACCTTCGGGAAGAAACAGGATGTCTAGCACCGGGGCGGCGTTTGGGGCATTTATGTCTGGAAAGGCTCGCCAGTGCTAGGGTTTGCTATGGGGCATAAATTGCCTTTTCCGTCACCCCAGCAGTCGGCCATTCGCGTTGAGTTCAAAGTTCGTGATCGGCAAAAGTACTGTCATCCTGAGCGTAGCGAAGGATCACGTCACATGAGCAAGATCCTTCGCTACGCTCAGGATGACACCGGTAA
>JANOKK010000691.1:0-4509 GCA_031419255.1 Betaproteobacteria bacterium | reverse complement strand
GACAAGTCAACAAAGTGGCGTTCGTATGTCGTTGAGGGGATGCAAAATAAGTTGTGCCCAAAAGCGCGGAGACGGATTTTTCAAAATCGTATTGACTTGGTATTTGCCAACCGCACCGCAAAGTCTCACGTCTTTCGTTTTGCATTCACTGCGGGCGAGAGAGGACAATGCAAAACAAGAGACGTGACCCCGGCCTCCTTGAGTTTGTATCCAGATCGAACACCCTTCACGTCCCCATCTCGGACATGCTCGTTATCGAACCTTTGTACAATGCAATGACACACGGATCATCCCGATGACCCACGACCGCACGATTCCCGCCGTTCTGATCACGATGCCGCACAGCCACTACAGCGAGAAGGCGCGGTGGGCGCTGGACTGGCTATCGTTGCCGTATCGCGAAGAGCCGCATGCGCCGTTGTGGCACCGCTTGGCAACGATCCGCGTCGGCGGCCGCAGTGTGCCGGTGCTGGTACATGGTGCCCGTCGTTTCACGGATTCCACCGAAATCATGGTGTATGCGGATTCTTGCTGCGGCGGCGACCAGTTGTACCCGCGAGATTCCGCGCTGCGAAGTGCCGTCGACACGCTTGAGGAACGTTTTGACAAGGATCTCGGGCCGCATACGAGGCGCTGGGCCTATGCCCAACTGCTGTCGGATCGCCGCGTGCTTGTTCAGATCATGTCGCGCGGAGTACCGCGCTTCGAAGCGCGCCTGTTGCCGGTCATCATACCGGGCGTGCTTCGCCTGGTCCGCTCAAGCCTCAGCATTACGCCGGAGAGTGCACGCCGCTCAATTGAGCGCGTGCGCGACATCTTCAAGGAAGTCGGCGAAAGGCTGGGCAACGGGCGCCGTTTTCTGGTCGGCGATCGTTTCACCGCTGCGGATTTGACATTTGCCGCGCTCGCCGCACCGGTGCTTTTTCCCCCCGGCTATCGGGGCGCCTGTCCTGCGCTCGACGACATGCCCGCCGAGATGCGTGATGAAATTCTTCGCCTGCGGGATACCGAGGCCGGACGTTTCGCGCTGCGCTTGTTCTCGCAGGAGCGCGACCGCGCGTCGTAGGGTCGGGTCTGGAATTGTTGCTACATGGCTAGACTTCGTCCCATTCGTAAATTTGCGGCCGTTCCCGCTGATCAACTTCACCAAAACTCACCGTTCATGTGCCCGTGCACCGCGCCAATTCGCACGATTCGTATCGTAGTGTTCGCGATGGTCATCGTTGCGCAACTCATCGGTGCATCGGTGCACGCGCAGGTGTTTCCGATCCCCGGCAAACCGATTCGCATCGTCGTGCCGTTTCCGCCCGGTGGCTTGAGTGACGTTCATGCGCGCCAGTTGGCGAACCGGCTTGGACCCGCGCTGGGTGTGCCGGTTCTGGTCGAGAACCGCCCCGGCGCATCGACCATCATCGGCGCACTGGCGGTGGCCAGGGCCGCACCAGATGGTCACACCTTGCTTTATACCGGCGCGCTGACGGTCGCGTCGAATCCGCATCTGTTTTCCCGGCTGCCGTACGATCCGTTTCGCGATTTCTCGCCCATCTCGTTCGTCAGCGATAACGCTGCGGCGCTTGCGGTCACCACGCGCCTGCCGGTCACGAGCGTGGCGGAGCTGGTGGCCCACGCGAAGCAGCGCCCCGGCCAACTCAATTTCGGCTCCTGGTCCCTCGGCAGCGCCGGGCACTTGTCCGGCGAGGTGCTCAAGAAAGCCGCCGGCATCGATCTTGTGCACATTCCGTACAAGGGCAGCAGCGAGATGATCCAGGCGCTGTTGGCGGGCGACGTGCAAGTGGTGTTCGACAATCTTGCCAGCCTGCGGCCGCTCGAGCAAACCGGCAAGGTGCGGCTGATCGCCATCACCGGCGACAAGCGCTCGCCCGCCGCGCCGGCACTGCCGACGATGCGCGAGGCCGGCGCACCGGGTACCTATGCCCCCGGCAGCTACTATCTGCTGGGCCCGGCGAAAATGTCGACCGCGACCGTGATGCGCCTCAATGCGGAGCTGCTGAAGATCCTGAAATTGCCGGAGGTGCAGGAGATGTATTCCAGCGCGGGCATGGAGGTCATTGCCAGCAGCCCTGAGGACGCCCTCAGCGCCATGCGGCGGCAATCCGAGCAACTCGGGCGCATCATCCGGAAGTTGGGATTGAAGCTGGATTAGGCGGGAGAATAAGGAATGATTCGGGTCATGTACGAATGAACATGTCCCGCCCCATCTTCAAATTAAATTAAATACATGATGTCTAGCATCCACGGGCCTCACCGAGCATTTATAGCCCGCAAGCCTCACCAATGCTAGCGTTTTATTTTTTATCAACCACGTTGTGTGTTCGATCTCCTTAGCGCCACCAAAACATCATGCAAGCAAAAACAGCACGAGCCGCCCGCAACGCAACGAAGAAAACGCGCACGCCGATTCGTACACCGGTGCTCGAAAAACTGAGCCTGCACCCGCGCAATCGCCATCGCGGCCGCTACGATTTCGCGGCGCTCTCGAAGGCGTTGCCGACGCTTAAGGATTTCCTTGTCGCCAATCCGTTCGACGCAAACGAATTGACCATCGACTTCGCCGATCCCGCTGCGGTGATGGCATTGAATGCGGCGCTATTGAAAGCTTTTTATGAGGTCGAGTCGTGGAGCGTTCCGTCGGGTTACCTGTGCCCGCCGATCCCCGGCCGCGCGGATTATGTGCATCACGCGGCCGATCTGCTCGCGCTAGATTGCAACGGCATTATTCCGCGCGGGCCGGATATTCGGGTGCTCGATATCGGTGTCGGCGCGAATGGTATTTATCCGTTGATCGGCCATCACGAATACGGTTGGCAGTTTGTGGGAAGCGATGTCGATCCCGTCGCACTCTGCGCCGCGCAATTGATCGTGAATGCAAATGCGGGCCTCGCCGCAGTGATCGAATTGCGGCTGCAAAAATCTGCGCAGAAAATTTTCGAGGGCATTCTCACGCCGGATGATCGCTTCGATTTTGTTCTATGCAATCCGCCCTTCCACGTCTCCGCGCGGGCAGCCGAAGTGGGTAGCGCACGCAAATGGAAAAATTTGGGCAAGCCAACGAATCCGGAATCCAATCCCAAACTGAATTTCGGCGGTCAGGCGGCCGAGCTTTGGTGCGAGGGTGGCGAGGTCGGGTTTGTGTGCCGCATGGTGGTGGAAAGTGCGCAACAGCGCGCACGGGTGTCGTGGTTCAGCGCGCTGGTGTCGAGAGAGGAAAGTCTGTCTGAAATTTATTCCGCGTTGAGATCAGCGGGCGCACGCAGAGTTGAAACCATCGCAATGGCGCAAGGCCAGAAGAAGAGTCGCATCGTTGCCTGGCATTTTCGGTAATCGAGGAGACGGAATAGTTGGGGTCGACATTTATTGATGCGGGTGGCCACTCGCCACAGCCTCAAAAAACCGCAAGAATTCCGCCGATGCATTGGGGCCGCTGGCGTTCGTATGCGAACCACGTTCGTTGCCGCCCGACCACGCGTGGCCTGCGCCGTGCAGGCGCCAGTATTCGGCAATCGGGCGGTTCGCGTTTCCGTTGTAGGCGACTCGGGTGTATGACATTCCACCGGCCGCACCTTGATTTTCGGATTCATTCACTATGAGGCCGGGTTCCGCCACTTTCGCATGTGCGATCGCGGCCTCGATGACATGTTCGCCATTCTCGCAATCGACCGTTTTGTCGACATCGCCGTGGAATACGATGAGCGGAACAATCGGGTTCGACGCGCGGATGTCGGTCGAGTAAAAACGTTTCTGGCGCGCACGCGGGCCGTGCTTCATGACCGAAAGCGCCTCCATCACGTTAGCGGCCGCATGCGCGGCAAGTCCGGAATGAACGCCCACCCCTTTGAACATCGCGGGATGCAATTCGGCCGTCAGCACGGCCATGGCAGCACCAGCGGATAATCCGGCGATAAAGGTGCGATTCGGGTCAATGCACTGTTCATCATGGAGGCGCTGTGTCAGGGCCGCAATCCACTCCGGCTCACCTGCGCCCGGTTCCGGCCCTGCCTTGAACCAGTTCCAACACTTCGTGTGATTGGCGCGGGCAGATTGGGCGGGATACAGTACGACCCAACCGGCAGCGTCGGCGACGTTGTTCATATCGGTGCCGAGTGCAAAATCAGCGGGATCCTGCGTACAGCCATGAAGCATAACGACCATGGGCCGCAGCCCCAACGTCGAGCCACTTGGCACAAATAGTTTGTAGTGGTGCGTTCTGCCGTTTAACTCAAACATGCCATCGGTGAAGGTGGCCGGCCCGGAATCAAATGGGATGTCTTCAACAGTCGGTGGACGTGACAGTTGCGTCGGCACTTGCACTTCCGGTACAGGCGGGATGTGCATTTCCGGTGCAGGCGAGATTTGCCTTTGCGCTGCAGGGGTGCCCGTCGAGTGGGTGTGTTCCCCTTGAACCACCTTTGCATGGATGTGTTCTTCGCCTGACTTTGGCTCATCGTTGCGCCCGGAGTTCGGGCGGATACCCAATCCCGATTGCAATGC
>JANOKK010000690.1:0-2992 GCA_031419255.1 Betaproteobacteria bacterium | reverse complement strand
ACGAGCCATCACGCCAAACACGCGGGCAATTGTGCCGACGCACTTCTCCGGCCTGCCTTGCGACATGGATCGGCTCTATGCGATCGCCGCCAAACATAAACTTCGCGTGATCGAAGACGCGGCGCTCGCGATCGGCTCATCATGGAAAGGCCGCAAAATCGGCGCTTTTGGCGATATCGCGACCTTCAGTTTTCACCCCAACAAGAATATGACCACCATTGAAGGCGGCGCGGCGATTTTCGCCGATGAATCCGAGGCAAAACGCGCTGAAACGTTGCGGTTCCATGGTATTTCGCGGCTCGCCGATGGCACTCGCGACGTCGATTTCGCCGGCGGAAAATTCAACATGAGCGATGTGTCCGCGCGACTCGGCCTGGCGCAGTTGCCGCTGCTCGATGGCTGGTGCGCGAAGCGCCGTGAATTGGTGGTGGCCTACTTTGCACGACTGGAACCGAGCGCCGAAAAATTTGGATTGTCGATGCCGGCCAAAGCGCACGCTGGCGACGCTGAAGGTCATAGCTGGAACATGTTCTGCGTACTACTGCCGCTTGCTCAATTGAATATTTCGAGAAAGCAATTTCTGGATGAACTTCGCGCCGAGAAAATCGATGCCGGCCTTTCCTACGAAGCCATGCACCTTTCCACCTTGTACCGCAGCAAGGGTCATTGCGAAGGCGAATTCCCGAACGCGGAACGTATCGGCCGAGAGACCATCAATCTGCCGCTGTTTCCGACGATGACGTTGGCGGATGTCGAACGCGTCTGTGGTGTCGTTCAGGAAATCCTCGCGAGGCATTTGAGCCAATGAACACGCCATTGATTTCCGTCGTGATCCCAGTCTACAACGAGGAAGCTGGCCTGGCGACCTTGTTTTCACGCCTCTATCCCGCGCTCGACACGCTCGGCCACCCGTACGAAATTATTTTTATCAATGACGGCTCTACCGATCGCTCGGCCGCATTGCTTCGCGAACAATTCCAGCGCCGTCCCGATACCACACGCGTGATCCTGTTCAAGGGAAACTATGGCCAGCACATGGCGATCATGGCGGGCTTTGAACATTGCCTAGGCGAGCGCATTGTCACGCTCGATGCCGATTTGCAGAATCCGCCGGAAGAGATCGCCAATCTCATGGCAGAAATGGACAAGGGATTCGACTACGTCGGCAGCATTCGCCGGCAACGCCAGGATTCGATATGGCGGCGCTGGGCGTCACGGGCGATGAATCGGGTGCGCGAGAAAATTACCCACATCAAAATGACCGATCAGGGCTGCATGCTGCGCGCCTACAGCCGCGATATCGTTGCCGCGATCAACCAGACCCGCGATACCAGTACTTACATCCCAGCGCTCGCGTATTCATTCGCGAGTAATCCCGTGGAAATCGAAGTCGCGCATGAAGAGCGCATCGCGGGCGAATCGAAATATTCACTCTACAAATTGATTCAGCTGAATTTCGATTTGATGACCGGCTTTTCTACGGCACCGTTGCAATTGTTCTCACTCATCGGTATCTCGATCTCGTTGCTATCGTTCGTCTTCGTGGTAGTTTTGGCGATCCGCCGTATCGTGGTCGGGCCGGAGGCAGAAGGATTGTTCACGCTGTTCGGCATTGCATTTTTTCTGATCGGCATCACCTTGTTCGGCATCGGTTTGTTGGGCGAATATGTGGGTCGGATCTACGAGCAAGTGCGCGAGCGACCGCGCTACATGATCCAGGCGATATTGGAAAAGCGTGAATGACGTCCGCCGTCGTGTTCGCGTACCACAACGTCGGCGCACAGTGTCTGCGGGTGCTATTGAAACACGGTATCGACGTTCAATTGCTGGTCACACACGCTGATAGTCCCGATGAGAATATCTGGTTCGAGTCGGTCGCCAGATTAGCGCGCGAAAACGCGATTCCGGTGGCGATAGCCGATGATCCGAATGTCCCGGATTTCATTGCACGTATCGCAGTGTTGAAACCGGATTTTTTGTTTGCGTTTTATTACCGCCTGATGCTGAAGCCCGCCCTGCTCGCCACCGCCGCGCGCGGCGCATTCAACATGCATGGGTCACTCCTGCCGAAATATCGTGGCCGGGTGCCCATCAATTGGGCCATCATCAACGGCGAGACCAGCACCGGTGCCACCTTGCACGAAATGGTGGAGAAACCCGATGCCGGACGCATTGTCGATCAGGAAGCGGTCGATATCGGTCCCGATGAAACCGCCGCTGAGTTGTTCGACAAAGTCACCCGCGCGGCCGCCACCACGCTGGATCGCGCTCTGCCCGCGCTCATTCGCGGCGATGCCAATCTTCGCGCTCAGAATCTCGCCGACGGAAGTTACTTCGGTGGACGCAAACCGGCAGACGGCATCATCCATTGGCAAGACAGTGCGCAAAATATCCATAATCTGGTGCGCGCGGTGGCACCACCCTATCCCGGTGCGACCTCCAAAATTTGCGGCGAAGCGGTAAAAATTACCCGTACGCGCCTCGCACCGGCACATTTTCAGCATCAAAATCCCGGTATGCTGAACGTTGGCAGCGAAGCCGTGATCGCGCTGTGCGGCGATGGCAGAATGCTGCGCATCATCGAGGCCGAAATCGGCGGGCAACATCACAATGAAATCATGCTGGCCGCGCGTTTTGGCGTCGGCGTTTATCCTTTGGGTGAATGAGTGACGATACAAAGCTCGACGGCACCGACGACGCTGCGTTCAGGTTGATAATGCAGTTTGAGCCTATCAGCCGCCGCAAAGAAGCACGTCAACCTCCACAATCATTTGAATCGACCACACTCTCAGCATGAAAAAAATACTCATTCTCGGCGTCAACGGTTTCATCGGCCATCATCTCTCCAAGTGCATCCTCGGCACTACCGATTGGCATGTCTACGGAATGGACATGAGTTCTGATCGCGTCAAGCCCTTCATGAGTGACCCGCGCTTCCACTTTTTCGAAGGCGACATCACCATCAACAAGGAGTGGATCGAGTACCACATCA
>JANOKK010000689.1:0-2889 GCA_031419255.1 Betaproteobacteria bacterium | reverse complement strand
CATCCAGCAGGTGCGCGTGAATTCGCCCCGTCTCCAATAGCGCACGCAATGTTTCGATGCTGACCACCGCGCCACTAATGCGCCCGCTGTCGATCAGTTTTTGCAGCGCAGCGTCAGCGTACACCTCGCGACGGATGATGCCGGCCTCGATCAATTTGAGGAAGCCATTGACGAACATTTCGGAGCAGCCATAGAGACCTTCGTCGAAGCGACCGAGTTCGCGGTCGGCCATCCCATCGAGGCAAAGGGACGCGAGAATGCGACGGTATTCCTCGCCATGCTGATCGCGAACCATCAGCGCGCGCGCAATGGCATCCCCCAACGCGCCGATGCCGATTTGCAAGGTGCCGCCGTCGGCCACCAGACTGGAGGCGTGCAAGCCGATCGCATAATCGGCGGTGCTGATCTTGCCATTAGGTGGCGCGAACAGTGTGTGAGTGGCGGCGGGATCGGTGACGACGAGATCGAAAAAATCCGGCGCGACTTCGGCGGTGTTGGGCATATACGGCATCTCGCCATTGATCACGCCAATCACCAGCAGCGGCAGCCCCGCCGCGCGCACTTTTTCCACGACTTCAAACGTCACATCGGTATTGCTCGATAGCGACAATCTCAACGTATCGCCCGCGCCGTGAGCTGCCACCGCCTGCGCGATCACGTTCATGCCTTGCACCGCCATATCGCGCGCGACAAAGGTGTAGTTGGTGGAAATATGGTTTTGCTGAGCGATCTCGTTGCCGAGGTAGTCACCGGTTTTCAGAAAGAATTCATGCACCTCGATATTGGCCGGCAACGTGCCCGCGCGTGAATCTTTCACGTAGGCCAGATCCGGGTAATCAACGAATATGCGCGCCACCAGCGGCTCGAGAAAATGTCGTTCGAGCTCACTCTTGCCGACCGGTTTTTCCAGCGACAGCGCCGTGATGATCTTGAGTCGCCGCGCCGGGTTGCCTTTGATGCGCAGGTATAGCGCGTTGACGAAGTGGTTGGGCTTGCCGATCCCCAGCGGAATGCCCAGCACAATGTCGCCGGGAACGCGATCGAGCACGAAGTCGACACTGGCACCGATTGAATCGATGAACTGCGGTGAATTCACGCGAGCCTCCGGGAGTGAATGTGTGTGGCAACCATTATGCGGCACTCGAAACTGAATCTTTTTGATGGCGCGCAATTGATGGCCGGGCTGCGTCGTCGTCTCGACGGAACTCGCGGCTGACCCATCCGGATCGGCCGCGGTGCGCCTGAAGAACGCAACAGAACGTGCTCGCGTATCATCGACAGGCGCGTCGCCGCGACTGAGGCATCTACCATCATCTTTTGCGTTGCGCTTTCCCGGAACTTCAGCGGAGCATGACAACCATGACTCAATTGCTTTTGAAAAATGCGCGCATCTTTGACGGCGCGAATGAACACTGCGCGGCAGGCATGAATGTTCTTGTCGCCGATGGTCTGATTCAGGAAATCTCCGACAAGCCGATTCGTGCGGACAACGCGCAGTCGATCGATGTCGGCGGTCGCACCTTGATGCCTGGCCTGATCGATGCGCACGTGCATGCGTTCGCGAGTGACGTTGCGGTGCAGAAAATCGAAGCCTTCGGCGAATCCTATCGCACCGCGCATGCGGTGCGCATGCTGTCCCATGCGCTCGCGTGCGGATTCACCACGGTGCGCGATATTGGCGGCGGCAATTACGGCCTCGCGCGCGCGATGGCCGATGGTTTGATGGCTGGACCGCGATACTTTTATGCGGGGAAAATTCTCTCCATGACCGGTGGCCACGGCGACATGCGACCCATTGAAGAGCGGCCGAACTATCAATCGGTCTGTGGATGCAGCGATGGTTCGATCTTCAATACGTTTGCGGTGCTGGCGGATGGTGTGGACGCCTGCATCCGCGCCTCGCGCGAGGAACTTCGTCAGGGTGCGCATTGCATCAAGATCATGGGCTCGGGGGGTGTCGCATCGCCGACCGATCCGATCTGGATGAACCAATATCGCGAGGACGAAATTCGCGCCATCGTCAATGAATGTACCGAGCGCCGCACCTATGTGTCCGCGCATTGCCATCCGGCGAGCGCAGTGCGCCGCTGCGTGGAATACGGCGTGCGCACCATTGAACATGGCACATTGATCGACGACGAAACCGCACGCTTCGTCGCCGAAAAAGGCGCATACATCGTGCCGACCATGGCGGTGATTTACGCGCTCGCCGAACAAGGACGACAACTCGGCTTCCCACCGCAGAGCCAGGAGAAAATGGATTTCGCATTCAAGTCGGCGCTGTCGGGCATGGACTCGATGCGCCGCGCCGGCGTGAGGGTGTGCTACGGCACCGATTTGCTGGGCAGTACCTACACGCAACAGTGCCGGGAATTCACCTTGCGACGCGAAGTATTTTCACCCGTGGAAATATTGCGGCAGGCTACATCGGTTGCGGCCGAAATGATGATGATGGCCGGGCAAATTGGTTGCGTCGCAGTCGGTGCGCACGCCGATTTGATCGTAGTGGATGGTGATCCGTTAACGGACATCTCGCTGATGGCGGCAGATGGGCGCAACCTGCGTGCGATTTTGCGGGCGGGAGCCGTGGTCAAGAACGAGTTGCATTGAAGAGAAAATCCTAGCACCAGCGCGCCGGACGGGCCGAAAGTGTCCGGAAAGCTGCGCCAGTGCTAGCGTTTCATCGTGGGGAACTTCTATTAACCCCTGTCGTACCGGCGGAGCCTGCCCCGGCAGGCAGTAAGCCGGGGGCTGAGACCCAGTCCGTCCAAGTGTTTGAATGTACGTAGGACTGGGTTCCGGCCTGCGCCGGAACGACGAGATTTTGAGGATTCGAGAAGTTCCCCGAAGCACTACACTAGCATTGGCGCGCCTTTCAAAGCAAAAAGC
>JANOKK010000688.1:0-4584 GCA_031419255.1 Betaproteobacteria bacterium | reverse complement strand
TGGATGGGGCCTGAGTTTGGGCCTGCGTCCGGCGAAATTTTGCGCGTGCTCTCGGTGGTGGTATTGCTTGCCGGCGCACGCTCGATCGCCATCGCCTCGATCATCGGCATGAATAAGCATCGGGCGTTGATTCCAGGTCTCGCTTTTGAAACGGTCGCCAATCTTGCACTGAGCATTGCACTTGTACACCCACTTGGCATCCTGGGTGTGGCGATCGGCGTTGCAATCCCAAGCGCAATCATCAGTGTGATTTTCTTGCCCAGGTGCCTTGGCAATGCGACGGGTATTCCGATTGCGAAATTCATCCGTAGCGGCTGGATCATGCCGACCCTTGCGTGCGTACCATTTGCAATTGGCAGCGCGGCCATTGAGCGGCAGTTTCCTGCGGCAAGCCTTGTGGTTTTTTTCCTTCAAGTTGGCATTACCTTGTCATTGGTTCCCTTGTTTGCGTGGTTTTTATGTCTATCGCAAAGTGAAAAACAACAGGCGAAGATTGCCGCAAAAGGATTTTTCACGAAACGTGAAGGCCAAACCGGAAAATCGGCGGCGTTGAAACGAAGCGTTTTCCGGACAACTCGCGCAATGCTCGAGCCCCTTGAGGGTTATTTTTTTGCAGCACTACTCTATTTGTTCTTGCGCCCATTGGCGACATTCCTGCCAAAGCGACTCGTCCGAAAATTTTGCAGATTGATGGCGTTCGCGCTTGCAAGCATCACGTTTCGAGGACGCGACATTTCGAGCGACTACACATCCGGATTTGGGGGATCCCCTCGCGATGCGAGGCAAGTCGCCCGCGAGAAACTCTCTTGGTCATTTTGGGAATATGCCGTTCATATAAGGGTTCCGCGCAATCAGGCCTGGTACCGCGATTGCGAGTGCACTCAGGTAAACCGCGAGGCGCTCGACAAAGTCCTTGCCTCGGACAAGTCATTTATTGTGGCATTGGGGCACTTTGCGCGTGATGAGGCAGTCTGTTGGTCGCTGGGATCAAATACACTGCCGCGAAATATCGCGCACGTATTCGGACCTGTTCCCGAAATCCAGTGGCGCAAACCACATTTCATTTATGTTCGCGTCGTTCTCATGGCGATGGAACGGGTAATGCGCGTCATTCACGACGGCGGAATGGAGTTTGCCATGGTTGGCAAAGAATCGGGGGCCGCTACGAAATTGATCCGACGCTTAAAAACGACCCAGTGCGCATTGACAATGTTTGTTGATTCGCCCTGGAACGAATCCAAGCATCGACGCGCGTACACGCGGCCTTTTGCCGGCTTCACCAACGCGCCATTTGCGTTGGGCGCGGCAAGATTGGCTCGTGCCAGCGGTTGCCCGATCATGTTTTGCATGGCGGAGAGAATCGACGATACGCACTGCCGGATAGTCTGGCACGAACCAATCTGGGTTCCAGAGGATGGTGGCCATGAAGCGGATATTCATGCGACCAATATGTTGCTTGACGCGATCGAAAAGGGTATCGGAGCAAATCCCGCGCGCTACATGCTGCCGATCGGTGAGGGCAGGCGTTGGAACGCGAAAGAAGCGCGCTGGGAAGACAAATGATCGCTGCCGCAAACCATATGCCGGTAGCGCAGTTTTGGAGTTTAACGCGCCATCTACTTCAGTAAAGCGGGGTTTGAGTTTCAGCGTCTCAGCAAAATGTGAGCCCGCGATCCGAGCATAGTCTTTGCCGCTGGCGCGGAGAGACACACCCTGCAGTTGACTGAAGAAAACAATTGATTGATGGCTAGCAGCCTGTCGGCCTTAAGGGGAATCGGCTGGAAAATGACTTGGCCGGTGCATATTTCGTCGCTTTTCGGCGCCAATGGAACAACCATTGGCTTAAAAATCGTCAAAATCTGCCCTCGCCCAGCTCATTTTTAGTTGCGGCATAACCTAAAGGTTAGCCTTCTCTGAAACTTCGTTTTCGCTTCGATTCCTTAAGTCCGACAGGCTGCTAGAGCTTGTCAACGTCCAGTTGTAAATATTCCAACCACTAACGCAACGCATGAGCGCAACATAATTGACGTTGCCCTCGATGTGACGCCGGAATACCACGGCGCACCATACTTGATCGCTTTAGCGTACCGTCCTTCGGCGAAATGCACCTCCGACGCTTCCCGAAATTTATGACGGGACATTTCCCTTTTAAGCGTTGGCCAATCGATTTTTGAAAACGATGTATTTTCAAGAATGAGTTTCTCTGCCAATTGGATAATGCGCCGTCGGGTCGCGAGCAACAGATCGGTATTTTTTGAAATGTTTCCAGGGTGAACCCGGTACAAGACCGACGCATTCGGCTCGTAGTGGAATTTGGCCCCGGCGCTAAGCATTCGCAGCCATAGCTCCTTGTCGCCAAGACTTGGGTAAGTCGCATCGAATCCTTTGACGTCTTCGAGAATTTTTCGCCGAACGACCACGGTGGATGCGCCAATAAAATTTCCTTTGAGCATCTTGACAAAGCTTTCCGTGAGGCTGAGTTCATTGAGGCCTTGCCATGGTGGCGCGGAATCGATTGCGCAGCCCTCGGAATCGATCACCTTGAAATATCCATGCACAAGCGAAATACCGTCCAGTTCATTCAACACCGCCACCTGGTTTGCAAGATGGTGAGGCATCCAGCAGTCGTCAGAATCCAGAAACGCGACGTAAGGTGCGGTTCCCCTGGTAATGGCGACATTTCGCGATCCGGTTGCCATTTTGTGCTCGGTGTACAAGTAGTGAATCCTTGCGTCGCCAATCATTTCCAGTTGAGCCTTCAGTTGCGCGCCATACTCATCTCTTGAGCCATCATCGACAATCCACGCGCACCAATCGTTGAACAGTTGCGCGCGCAGGCTACTGATCGCTTCGATCAAATATTTGATCGGCGTATTGAACACAGGAATAATTACGTCAACTTGGGCCACTGATCGGAATCTTTCCAACATTAGGTAATAAGATTGGGTGCAAATGCGAAGCTGGCATGAATTAGCCGGTACCGCAATGAAACACGATGTCGCATACTTGGTTTTCGACAGATTGAGGCAATTACGTACTGATGATTGCTCGCGTATTAGGTTGAATGCGCGTCATCGGCGGCATCG
Source organism: Betaproteobacteria bacterium (assembly GCA_031419255.1). Classification (GTDB taxonomy): domain Bacteria; phylum Pseudomonadota; class Gammaproteobacteria; order Burkholderiales; family Usitatibacteraceae; genus UKL13-2. The sequence continues at coordinate 1,498 of JANOKK010000688.1, read as the reverse complement.
AGTATTCGGAGAGCATTTTGCTCCCAGGTGTGATCGCGTTCAAGTTTTTCGAATGCGCGCCGCGCAATCGATTCCCGCAAATCACTCGAGGCTAACAGCGAGGAAAGTTTTTCAACAAATTCATGCCGGTTCAGCGGCGTAAACAGAAGCGCCGTCTGGCCATCGACATGCACGTCCTCAATCGGAGCCAATTTCGGTGCCACCAGCGGTACTCTCAGGCCCATGAACTCGAACATCACGATGGGAGAGCCAAACTCATTTGAGTGGGGCAACACCGCAATATCCGCCAAGCTCAAATAGCGTAGCACATCCTTTCGGGGCACAGCCCCCGTGAAGACCACCTGCGACTGAATGTCCAGTGCAGTCGTCTTCAGACGGGCATCCGCGAGTACTGGGCCATCACCCACCACGAGAAGGCGAGCCTGAGGAAACGGACCGACCAATTCCGCAAAAGAATCGACCAAAAAATCGAGTCTGTCCCACTTGTCAAACCAACCGGCGACGACGATGACGAGACAGTTTTGCAGCGAGAGGCTTTCGAGAAGGGCAGCGTCCCGTTTGAGGTGTCGGAACTTTTCAGGATCAACCGCATTCGGCACCACCCGGACTCGTTTGCTATCAACGCCACGCGCTAGTATCCGGTCGCGCAAATGGCTCGAGACGGTGAGTATTCCGCTACAACGGCGGAAAAGACTGCGCTCGAACACGCCACAAAGACGTTCAAACGATTGACGTCGGGCGCGATCGCGTATTCCACTGACCTCGTTTGCTTCAAGCACGAATGGAATCTTGTATTTCGCCGCTTTCCGCGCGCCAGCAACCAGGTAGAAAGCGTATCGCTCGTAAACAATATCGAAACGTTCAGCGTGCAAGGCTTTTTCAAGTCGCTTTCCTGCGGGAATGTTGTAGAGTATTTCCGCCAATTCAAACAACGCGTTTGGCAGGTACCGGCTCACCCATTTCCAAATCGTTTGCATACCAGTCGTTTTCACACTTGACTTGTCAACAGGGGCATCGCCGGCCGCTTTGAGCGGGTCGATCCCGGCGGGTGACAGAACCGTCACGCTATGTCCCATTTTTTCGAGCGCGTGGACAATACTGACAATGTGTACGCCCTCGGCACCCCGTCCTTGCGTTCGGTGATGGTAAAGAATTTTCCTGGGTCGTTGCAGGCGACTCATTAGCGCGTACCTCCATAGAGCAATTCATAGCGCGCCACCATTTGGTCAATGGAAAACTCCGCCTCGAGAAATTTTCGGCCAGCGGCACCCAAGTCACTCCGAAGGTTTGGCGAGTGGATGAGTGAACGTATGGCGTCGGCCATTGCCGCGACATCATTCGCAGCAACGAGGATGCCGGTGTCCGGCTTGACCGTTTCTGCCATTCCGCCAACGCTCGTGCCGATTACCGGCAGGCCCGCACGCATGGCCTCAAGCACTGCGATGGATATTCCCTCATAGTTTGACGACATCAGAAAAATGTCGGATTGTGCCAGAAG
>JANOKK010000687.1:0-2149 GCA_031419255.1 Betaproteobacteria bacterium | reverse complement strand
GTATGCGTCACCTTTTGAGTTGCTGATCGCCGTGATACTTTCGGCACAAGCCACCGACAAGAGCGTCAATCTGGCGACCGACAAGTTGTATCCGATCGCGAATACGCCGCAAGCGATTCTGGCGCTGGGCGAAGAAAAGCTGATCCCTTACATTCAAACCATCGGCCTGTTCCGAATGAAGGCCAAGAACGTTATTGCCACCTGCAAAATGCTGATCGAGGAGCACTCTGGTGAAGTGCCGCGCACCCGCGAGGGATTGGAGGCATTGCCCGGCGTCGGGCGAAAGACGGCGAATGTGGTGCTCAATGTCGCCTTTGGCGAACCGACCATGGCAGTCGATACGCATATTTTTCGCATCAGCAATCGCATGGGGCTGGCACCTGGAAAAGACGTGGTTGCGGTCGAGCAAAAACTATTGAAAGTAGTGCCGCCCGAATTCGGCTTGCATGCGCATCATTGGCTGATTTTGCATGGCCGCTATACTTGCATCGCTCGGAAACCCAAGTGCGGGCAATGCGCGGCGTACGACATTTGCGGCTTCAAAGCGAAGGCGAAAAATGTTGAATGAGCAACGAATGAGTTTCAAATAGGCCGCCATGTTTAATCCCACCCGCAATCAGACGCGCGATTTTTTCTTTGACGCGTGGCGAAAATATCGCGCCAATGAACCGCTGACGGCGATGGAAGTCATGACTGTCGATGTGATTGCGCTGCATCCGGAATATCACGCGATGTTGGAAGACCGCGACCGTTATCTGGAGGCATTCCGCGACCGCGATTACCCGCCCGAATTCGGCGAGACCAATCCTTTTCTTCATCTGGGCATGCACATCGCGATACGCGAACAGATTTCCATCGATCAACCTGCGGGCGTGCGCGGGCACCACGTGGCGCTATGCGAAAAATCGGGATCTTTGGCGGACGCCGAACATGAAATGATGGATTGCCTCGCCGAAATGATTTGGCAGGCGCAGCGGAATAATTGCGCACCGGATGCGGCGGTGTATTTGAGTTGTCTCGATAAGAAGCGCGGGTAAATTCACGCAATCTCCCAATACCCGATGTCATTCTCGCGCACGCGGGAATCCATTTTTGCCCAACGTCAAAGTGTATTCCCGCGTGCGCGAGAATGACATGCAGATTGGTGCAGCATCATTTGATTTCGACTCTCGCAAACAAAAAAGCCCGCATCTGCGGGCTTTTTTCCGATTTAAAAATCAAATCAATACTTGGTTTTCAAATCCGATTTTTGCGACGCGAAATACGCGGCCAAATCGCGAATATCCTCGGCCTTCAGCGCCGCGGCGAATCCATTCATGGATGCATTCTTGCGCTTGCCGGCTTTGTATTGCGTGAGCGCCGCAATGATGTAATCGTAGTGTTGACCTGCAAGCACCAGGTAGTCGGGCTGTATCGGCTTGGCACCACCTTCACCGTGGCACGCCTTGCAGGTCTCGGATTTCTTGGCGCCGTCTTCTGCGTTGCCACGCGCAGACGCAGACAGAGGCAGCGCCAGGCAAAGTGCGACAAATAGAATATTGGTTTTTTTCATGTTCGGTTCCGGCCCTTATTTTTGCGCGTAGTAGGCGGCAATGTCTGCCAATTCAGATTCTTTCAACGCGCTAGCGAGCCCCTTCATGGTCTCGTTGTAGCGGTCGCCGTTGCGATAGGCTTTGAGGGCGGCAACAAGATAGTCCGCGTTTTGACCACCGATCTTGGGCACCTTGTAAACTTCCGGATACGCTGTTTGCGTACCGGGGACACCGTGGCACCCGGAACAAATTGCCATCGCTTTAACCTTCCCTGCGACAGGATCGCCTTTGGCGGCAGGTGCTTGCGCGAACACCAACGTCGTCACGAGAGAAACGGCTAGAGCAAGAATATATTTTTTCATGTTTTAAGAAATTTCGATGGTCGATCGGCATTTTTTTCGCGCCGAACATGCAAGACGGGAAGCGCAGCCAACCTGTGTAAGTCAGAGCGAAATTATAGCATGGGTCGGTGGTGCTGCTTTTCCGTTGTGCACCTCTGCAACGCACGCAAACGCGTGTGCAACGTTCAGCATTGAGACCTCCGAAGAACTGCGCCAGTGCCGGCGTTTTTGACCACCGCGCGACTCCTATTGCACTGTTGCGCGGAAGATCACGGT
>JANOKK010000686.1:0-3608 GCA_031419255.1 Betaproteobacteria bacterium | reverse complement strand
AGCATCCACGCGCGTTTCCGAGCATAAATTACCTGGAACCCGCACCTGCGCTTGTGTTTTTGTTAGAGATTAACGCGATTGCATCATCCCGCATTAGCAAACTTAAGGGGCCGTAGTAGATAAGTTTTTTGAGACGAAAATGCGACCACGGCCCCTTTTCCACGTACTTTTCCACGTAATTCGCTTCGCATTCCTTTTTTCAATTGAAAATCACCAACGGGAGAACGAGCATGGCGCTTTGGCTAGTTAGAGCGGGTTCTGGGGGCGAGTTCGAGACGAAATTCATCTCCGAGTCGCGTGTGTACGTGACTTGGACGGGCCTGAAACATGATTTGCGTTCGCCTAAAGGTCAGCCTGAGTTGCGGCAGGTGCTGGCGGACTACTATCCCGACAACAAGCCCAAGACCATTATGAACAATGCCTCTCAGCTCTGGCCATTTGCGCATTCGATGAATGTTGGGGACTGGCTGGTCTTACCCCGTAAAACTGCGCCCGTCGTTTGCATCGGCGAGATTGTTGGCGACTACGAATTTCATCGGGCCGGACCCGATCCGTTTTTTCATTCACGTAAAGTGAAGTGGCTGGCAACGGATGTGCCACGGGCTAATTTCAGCCAAGACCTTCTATATTCCTTCGGCGCATTCATGACCATTTGCCGAATCGCTCGCAACGATGCGGAAGCGCGCGTACGCGCGATGGCGAAAAACCATTGGAAGCCCGAAACGAACACCGACGTGATCGCTTCGCATGGGGTTTCACTTGAAGGCGAGGCGGATCTCGACTCAGACCTCGCGGTCATCGCGACGGATCAACTCGCACGGTTGATCAAGGCGAAGTTCAAAGGTCACGGCCTTGCGCGGCTGGTTGGGGCAATTCTGCAGGCGCAAGGTTTCGAGATTCATTTGTCTCCGCCGGGACCGGATGGCGGCGTTGATATTCTTGCGGCTGCAGGCTCGCTCGGCTTTGGCGAACTGCGAATCGCAGTTCAGGTGAAGTCGGAAGATGGTGCCATCGATCTTGCGGCGCTCAAGCATCTAAAGGGCACGATGTCCGATGTGAAAGCCAACAGAGGAATGTTGGTTGCATGGGGTGGCTTCAAGTCATCGGTGGAAAAGGAGCGCGCGACAAGCTTCTTTGATGTTCGACTGTGGAATCAGAACGACATCATTGAGGCTCTGCTGGAGAACTATGAAAAGTTGGACCCGGAGATTCGCGCGGAATTGCCGTTGAAGCAAATTTGGACGGTTGCATCGCAGGTCGAATAGCCTATTCAATTCGTAATTACGAATCAAAGTCAGCGGGAGTGCTAAAGGGTCAACGTCAATTATTTTGTGAAACCATTGATCCGCCTACGCGCTGTCGCGCTAACCGCTCAGTGCCCCATAAAGCATTTGTCGATTTGCTCGACAAATAACAAGCCCAGAGTCCGGCCTTGACTGTTGCCTGTCCATGAATTGGTTAAAACAAAGTGGCAGAGTCAATGGTTCCGTGCAAAAAAATCAAGATGCGCGCCACGCTTGTTTTCACGATCAACAAATTAGCTCTCCGTCGACCGTACCCAAATCACCATCGTCAAAAACGTGTAGGTGCCAAAGAAGCGCCAACGCTCAGAGCTTGAAAATCACCGGTGCGAACTTTGCGCCACCAGCCTCTGATCGCGCGGCTCGCTTTGCCAAATCCGCGTCAAGAGTGACGAAATCATCACAGCCGTCACTCAATGCATGATGCAGCGCATCGGCGAAATCCCATCCTTGCGCGGATTTCTCCGCTGCCGCGAGAACGGCCGCGCGTTCGCCCAGCACGACGTTGCCCAACGCGGCGATGCCTGCAATTGCCTGCGCCACCACTTTTGGCCGAAACGCATAGCGTGACCGCAGCACCCATTCCAGCTCGAGCATCACCGTGACCGGAATGAATATTTTGTGCCCGCTCAACAACGCTTCGGCACGCGCGGACTGCGCGGCGTCGTCGCGAACCAGTGCGCGTACCAATACGTTTGTGTCGATTGCGCGCATGCCTATGCCTTGTAATCGGTCACGCGCATCGCGCTCACCGGTATGGCGGGGCCGTCATATTTCAAGAGCGATTGAATCTGCTGCAAGCTCACGGTTTTCTTCTCCGGTGCCCGCGTAATCAACGCCTTTTTGCCATCCACCTTCACGTTGACCCGCATGCCCGGCTTGAGCCCCAAGGCGTCCCGCACGGCGACGGGCAGCACAATTTGTCCCTTTGTGGAAATCAGCACGGCACCCATATCAAGCCTTTGAGAAAGTATTACCAAGTGGGTATTTTAAGCGGACATTGCCGACGTGGCAAGCATGCCGATAGAAGCGCGGTGCCTCGACTCGTGCCACTGTTCCTGCGGTGCCATGCGAGTCGCTACAGTGAAGTCCGTATGCCTTCGCTATTTCGCCGCTGATGCCAACCAACGATAAAAATGAGGCGCGCTGATTCCGGTTCATCGCTCAAGAACAACGTGGCCGCTTCATCAATATGCGCAAATAGAATTACGAAGCAATCGCGATTCAAACCGGGAAGTGGAGCGCCTGAGGGCAGCTTCAGATTGATTTCTGGAGTCAATAATTTGACAGCGGCACGTCGGGTAATGGGGCTGTGGGCGGACTCCATTGCACACCCGTCCAAATCCGACTAGACTAACCTGGACTAACAATAAAAGGAACCCTCCATGACTATCGTCAACATTCACGACGCCAAGACAAATTTCTCGAAGCTGATCGATGCGGTTTCGCGTGGCGATGAATTTGTGATCGCCAAGGCCGGAAAGCCCGCCGCCAAACTGGTGCCGATTCGGGTGAGGGCGCCCAAGCGAAAGCCGGGCGCGCTGAAGGGAAAAATACGCATCGCCAAGGATTTTGACGCGCCGCTTGGCGATGATGTCCTGGCGATGTTCGAGGCGAACGATGCGTCTGCTGCTTGATACCCACGTCTACCTTTGGTGGCTGAGAGACGACCGGAAATTATCGGCGCACGCGCGCAAAACCATCACAGACGCCGATGAGGTATTTGTCAGCAGCGCGTCGATCTGGGAAGCGTCGATCAAATCCGCGATCGGCAAGCTGGATGCGGATGTGGACGCGTTGGTCGCGGAAATTGCGCGCAGCGGTTTTCAGGAATTGCCCGTCACGGCGAAACACGCCGCGCGTACCGCTGCGCTTTCGAATATCCACCGCGACCCGTTTGATCGCATGCTGATCGCGCAAGCGTTGTGCGAACCGCTACGACTCCTGACGGTCGATGCCAAGTTGCGGGAGTATTCGGATCTCGTTGAAGTGATATAGGCGGTCGAAGACAGATCCGCGTGAACGGTTGCCGGAAAGATTTTGGAGACCTTGAGCAGTTGTCCGCGCATAAAACACTAGTACTGGCGCGCCTTCGCAGGCATAAGTGCTCGGAATACCTCGCCAATAGGCGATCTACACCTCGTTACCCAGGCTAAACATTAAACCGGAAGTGCATCACATCGCCATCCTTGACGATGTACTCTTTACCTTCAACACGCATTTTTCCGGCTTCCTTGGACTTCGCTTCGCCGCCGAGTTTCACGTAATCATCGAACGCAATCACTTCTGCGCGGATGAAGCCTTTTT
>JANOKK010000685.1:0-3875 GCA_031419255.1 Betaproteobacteria bacterium | reverse complement strand
CCAATCTGTGCGGCTGGTTCTTGAAGCAAAACGCGTCGCTGCCAATTTCGTTTGCCATCGATCAAGGCGACGCCACCAATCGGCCCTGCCGCATTGGCCTTTCGGTGGGCGCAGACAAGAAGATCCGCGTCAGCGGGCGGGTCATGGAAATTGGGCGGGGCGTGGTTTCGCTGCGTTAGTGCTTTCGGGGTTGGTTAATATTCTCGCCATCAATTGTGCAACCGTTCATCGCGAAGCACTTCTCCCATTGCAAAGGGAGATTGAGAGGGATTTGCAGCGGTTGCACCTAGATGACGACCGTAAATCTCCCTCAATCCCAATGCTGTTTACTTAAACACCGTTCGCCCCGAGGTATCGAAGGGCTAATATGCAAGCAGCCCTTCGATACCTCAGGGCGAACAGTGCCAATAGGACTATCTGAACAGCATTGCCCTCAATCCCACTTTTTCAAAGAGGGACGTGCTTCGGAATGCTCAATGCGGCGATAGTTCGACGAATTCTAATAAACCATCACTGCCACAGTCATCGCGCCGATTTTCATGTGCGCTATCGTACAAACGCTGCCGAAAACACCGACTACGGTGTGGTCTCTGGCCCGTTTTTTTGGAAAACTAGGTGATCTGGCGGGCGAGTACGCAGGCAATTGCGGCATGACGCTGATAATTCGTATCGGCTCCAACTTACATCGGCGACAACGATAGCCGCGTTGCCGACCCGCACTCCAAAACCGATACCCACTAAAAGCGACGCCAATGGCCACTGCCGAGAAGCACAGCATCCCGCCGACCGTCATGCGTCGACCTACGCTCATCTCAACTTGGCCCACGCCGCCGCATATGCGCGTCATCGAGACGGGCGACGAGTCGGAGCCGGATCGCGGCCTGATTGCGCTGAACGATGGCGAGAAACTGCGCGGCACGATTCTGGAGGTTGATTTTGACGAAGGCACGGTCGAGTTTCGACCGGAAACCGGCCCAATGCGGGTGGTGCCGTTCTCTTCATTAAGCAGTGTCTTTCTGGCACGAACATTTGAACTGGAACGCATTCCGCTCGCGATGTCGCCGGGCACCGTCGAGGCACGCCCGCTGGGCAGCAAACGAAAGTGCACGATCATATTCAAGGATTCCACGACGCTTGAAACCGATATCTTCGCGATCGTGCCGCGCAAGGCCGGCCTGTTTTTGTTTGTTGCCAACTATGCCGACATGATCCTGCGTTGATTTATTCCCGCCGAAGCAGTGTCGACTTACCGCATCGGCGAGCCGAAGGGGCAGGCGCTGGAGCGCCAGACCGGCATGTCGTACCTGAGAGAGTCGAGGCGTAAAATTAGCCGTGATCTGCCCGGCAATCAGACTATCGACATCGGCACTCCATTGCCGCGTGAAGCCCGCGCCATTTGGTTTGACCGTGCTGGAAGTGAAATCGGCGCGGCGCTCTGATGAATGAACCACGCCAAGCGTGCCATAACCGTTGAAAGAAAAAACCGGCGTGGTCAATTCGTCGGCAATGGCAGTGATGGCAAATGAGGCGATTGCGACTGTTAGACACGTCGCGAGTAGACGGGTATTGATTGATTTGAAACGAAAGGCGTTCAACTTGATCCCGTGAGGCGTGTTGCGTTCCGGATACATCAGCCTCTGAATGGCACCGCAACGACGATTGCAGCAGTCCACCTGCAAGCTACGCCGCTGCACCGCAAATGGTCTGTTCGCTGTCTGTTCGCAGCCGCACACAGGCAGACCATTTGCGCTACCATGTTTGTGAGATTTTCAACAGAAAAGTGGCTGTAGAAGTGACCAACTTTTCGCTCGATTCAATCTGCTTATTATCCGTAAATATAATTAATCTATTTTATTAAAATAGTAACTTAACATATTGATTAATAAATATTATGTCGTTACAAAATGAAAGGGCCGCCCGCTTCCAGGCCTTGCACAATGCGCCCGACGCTTTCGTCATTCCCAACCCGTGGGATGCCGGTTCGGCGCGCATGCTGGCAGGCTTGGGATTTCAGGCCCTTGCGACCTCCAGCGGTGCCGCGGCCGGTGTTTTGGGCCGACGCGATGGGCGCATCACACGCGAGGAATGCTTATCGCAGATTCGCTCAATGGTGGATGCAACCGAGCTCCCGCTTGCCGCTGACCTGGAAAAGGGCTTCGGCGACACGCCGGAAATCGTCGCGGCAACCATTCGCTTGGGTGCGGCAGCCGGGTTGGTCGGCGGATCGATTGAAGATGCGACCGGCGATGCGGCCCATCCCCTATTTAGTTTTGAGCAGGCTGTGGAGCGTATTGCGGCGGCGGCTGAAGCGGCACGGGCACTACCGTTCCCTTTCATGCTGACCGCACGCGCTGAGAATTATTTGCGCGGCAACCCGAATCTGGACGACACGATCAAGCGCTTGCAGGCGTTTGAGAAAGCAGGGGCGGATGTGTTGTTCGCGCCGGGATTGCCTGATTTGAACGCGGTTCGGGCGGTCTGTTCGGCATTGACCAAGCCCGTCAATTTCATGGTGGGCATCAAAGGCAAATCATTCAGTGTTTCAGAACTGGAAGCGGCAGGCGTAAAGCGAATCAGCCTGGCGACATCGCTCTATCGCGCTGCGATGACGGGATTATTCGATGCGGCGGTGGAGATCAAGGAGCGAGGGACGTTTGGTTACCTCGATCACACGCTGCCTTCGCCGAAATTGGCCGAGTTCATGAAGCCATGATTCTGGAAGTCGCGACATTGGATGTACGCCTCGGGCAGGAGACAGATTTTGAAATTGCGTTTCGAGAAGCCTCTGCGATCATCGCTGGCATGCCGGGCTAAGTCTCGCATGAGCTGCAACGATGCGTAGAAAAGCGCAACCGCTACTTGCTATTGGTCAATTGGCGGACACTTGAAGACCATACGGTTGGGTTTCGCGGGTCAGTCGATTATCAGCGGTGGAAGGCGCTGCTGCATCATTTTTATGATCCGTTTCCGGTGGTGGAGCTTTTTGAAAGGGTGGCTACGTCACAAGGTCGGTAATTCTTGGAACCGCTTACCCTCATCCCCACCCTTCTACCAAGAGAGAAGGGCTTTTTCAACCCTTTTTGCAGCCGCGCGCATCGCTCGTAAAGCACCACCGACCGAATCGACTCGCCGCTCTTCATCAAATCGAACCCCTCATTGATCCGCTCCAGCGGCAGGGTATGCGTGATCAAGTCGTCGATGTTGATCTTGCCCTCCATGTACCAATCGACGATCTTCGGCACATCGGTACGCCCGCGCGCACCGCCGAACGCCGAGCCTTCCCATTTGCGGCCCGTCACGAGTTGAAATGGCCGCGTGCTGATTTCAGCGCCCGCCTCCGCGACGCCGATGATGATCGAGCGGCCCCAGCCCTTGTGGCAGCATTCCAGGGCTTGGCGCATGGTCTTGGTGTTGCCGATGCATTCAAAGCTGTAGTCGGCACCGCCATCGGTGAGCTGCACGATCGCGTCGACCACGTTCTCGGTATTTTTCGGATTGATGAAATGCGTCATACCGAATTTCCGTGCAAGCGCTTCCCGAGCCGGGTTTAAATCGACGCCGATGATCTTGTCAGCGCCAACCATTTTGGCACCCTGAATTACATTTAATCCGATGCCGCCCAAGCCGAACACAACAACATTTGCGCCTGCTTCCACCTTGGCCGTGAAAATCACCGCGCCGATACCAGTGGTCACTCCGCAGCCGATGTAGCAGACCTTATCGAATGGGGCGTCTTCACGGATTTTGGCTAGCGCGATTTCCGGCACCACCGTGTAGTTTGAAAAGGTGGAAGTACCCATGTAGTGTAGCACCGGTTTTCCACCGATTGAAAAGCGGCTGGTCGCATCGGGCATCAGGCCTTTGCCTTGTGTGGC
>JANOKK010000684.1:0-7285 GCA_031419255.1 Betaproteobacteria bacterium | reverse complement strand
GGTGGCCCAACCGCCGGACAAGAATTCCCCACCGTCGCACTGGGCGGCCCCAACGATGTCGGTCAAGGGCGCCTCTTGCCTACTACGTCGGTCGATGAATATGGTGCGACGTTTGCGAAGTGGATGGGCGCCTCGACCGGCGAACTTGCGACCGTATTTCCGAATCTGTCGCGTTTTTCACGTACCAATGGGATGCCGTTTCTGACCTAGCAAAGTCAAGTACTGACGCGGCGTTTGACGGCATATTGGCTGGAAAGGCGCGCTGACGCTGGTGTTACGTCTGCGGCCCCTTTCGCGCTGAGACGCCCGCCAAATATAGCGTTTTCCGCTTTTTAGCGGGATGCGCCTTCTTGCAACTTTGCCGTCGCCGGTTTGGCAGTATTGCGCGCTTCCCACGCTTTCGCATCGCGAAGTGCAGCATCGAATGCCATCGCTTTTTCCAGCAGCACCGATTTCTTGTCTTGCGGCATCGGCTTTTCCAGGCCGATGTCATCGAGCGGCATTTTATCCTTGCGCACGGATTCGATCACGCGGGAAACTTCGGATGCCGCATGCGCCGGGGTTTGCAACAGTACCAAGCGCTTCATCTTGTCGGGATTATCGGGAACGTGGCATGCCATACACTCGCCATTGCGCAACTCCAATGCGAACGCGCGGTAGGTTTCGTCGAGGCGTTTAAGATTGGGGTTGGCAGCTTGGTAGAGACCATCGAACAGTGTCACCAGCGGCTGCGTGTGCCCTTCGGCGTCAGTCCACAACCATTTGGCATGCGTGTCCTTGTCGAACGCCGGTGTCGGAATCGACGGCGGCACGCCGACGTGAGTTTCGCCCAAGGTGTAAAATTGAACCGCGCGAATTTTCTCGGTACCTGCAACGCTTTCGTTGCCCACCCACACCGTCAATCGATTGGCACCTTGATAGGTCTGCCATTTGTTTTCGTCGTGCCAGAACGGGTACGGAAATTCGCCGGGCCGAAGGCGATTGCGAAACGCGGTGACAAACTCGATACGGTAAAGTTGTTCGCGCGCGTCGAATTGAATATCGTACTTGCCGGTAAACATGAACAGCGGCAAATACGCAGCGGTGAATACATCGCGGCCAAATTGCGTGAGCGTGGTCTCCTTGAGTGGCAACAGGGCATCGCGGATGCGACCCCATAAGACGAATTCGGGCAAGTTCTTGCGCAACGCGGAACTGGCGCGATACAAGCCCGACTTGCAGCGATCAAACGCGGCGCGATCCGCCGGCGGCGCAATCTGACAATGCTCGGTGAAATCGCGTGCGAGCGCATTGGCGATAAGCGACACGCGACCGAAATCGGCACGCACGTTTGACGCCGCGCGCTCACCACTGATGACAATGTTGGGGTGGTTCGCGCCGGTCGCCGCGAGGGCGACAGCGTACGCGCCGGATAGTGCAAGTGCTGCCACAAATTGGGGTGTAAGGTTTGGCATGGTAAGTTAGGGATTCAATGAATTCATTTGGTGCGAATTCTAGCCGAGTTGCGAGTCGAATTTGCCGATGAACGCATGTCACAACGCTGAACGCGACACGTATTGTTCTTGCGTGTGGCGATTAGAATGGCGAGTACGGCCTCCCGACGATTAACCAATTCACCTTACCCATGTTTCCACAGACCAATATCAACGAAATCACCCACGTTATTCAACTCGCCATTGCGCCGGTTTTTTTGTTGACCGCCGTCGGCACGATCATCGGTGTGCTGGTCAATCGGCTCGGCCGCGTCGTGGATCGCATCAGGGTGCTGGAAGAAATGCTGCGCTTCGCCAATGCGGAAGAACTCGCAAGGGAAAAAATTGAATTGGCGTCGCTTGCCCGCCGCTTGAAACTGATTTATCTCGCTGTCGCCTGCGCGGTTTTCTGCGCGCTATTCGTCGGCCTCCTTATCATTGTCGCGTTCATCGATGCGTTGTTTGCGATCAATCTCGCGCGCATGGTCGGCATGCTGTTTGTGTTCGCGATGTTGTCGTTCATTGCGTCGCTGATCGTTTTTCTGCGCGAGATTTTTCTGGCCGTGTTTTCGACTAGCCAGACGATGAAGTAGCGATCGCCGAATGGCACTTGCATAAGCCGAAAACTAACGCCGGACGTGACCGGTAGCCCGGAAGAAGCGCAGCGTATTCCGGGGCGGCGTTCCATGTCACTCGGTTAAGGCCAATACACCAGTTCCGTAGGATGGGTGGAGCGTAGCGATACCCATCTCGTCCACGCGCAAAGCGATGGGTATCGCTTCGCTCCACCCATCCTACAATCCGTTTTCTGGGGCGTCGTGTGCTTAACCGAGCGCCATGCGGGGCGGCGTTCGCAATTTGCGCCAATTTCCCGGAATCCGCTGCGCTTCTTCCGGGCTACAGCCGCTAAATTGGTGCCCCGCCTTTGCGGGGCCAGGACATAGTGGATTTGGGCTAGTTGGGAACCGCTTCAAGCCTCGAAATTTCGTCATTCCGGCGGACAACCACAAGGGGGTTGCGCCGGGATGACGAGGTACATAGAAGTGCCACAACGCACTACTCCAGCACTGGCGAGGCGTTCCGAGGCCTTTCGTCTCGAATCGCCCGCCAAATGGCGATCTGCGAATCTTTGTGCAGGAGAAATCATTCGCCCTATGTGACCAAACGCACGGTCGGATGACATCGATTGGCAGACAATCGTGACGACGATCAGGCGACACTCGCCTCCAACGAAACAATTTCACTTCCCGTCATGACTCTACCCCGCCCGCTCAAATGGATTGCCGGAATATTGATCACGTTGATCGTGCTGATCGCACTCATCATCGCGTTCATGGATTGGAACTGGATGCGTGGGCCGATCTCGCGCCGCGTCACCGCGGCCACCGGCAGATCGTTCGAAATGAACGGCAACTTGACAGTCCACCTTTCACGGTATCCGCAAATCATCGCGAATGATTTGGTGCTCGGCAACGCCGCCGGAAACACAGAGCCGCGCATGGCGAGCTTGAAGCGCCTTGATTTCAGGATTGATCTTTTCAAGCTGCTGAGAGGCCGGATCGAGTTGCCTGAAATCGCGTTGACGGAGCCTCGCCTGCTGCTGGAAAAGAATCCGGATGGCGCGCCCAATTGGTTGTTCGCTGAGCGCGATAAGAATAAATCACGCGAATTGCCCGCCATCGGCCAGCTCACCATTGAGCGCGGCACCGCAAACTATCGCGACACAAAATTGAAAACCGATCTGGCGCTGCAAATGCATACGCTGCCCATTGACAAGGGCCATACCGAGCCGCGCGTTGAGATGGTGGGCAAGGGGTCGTTCAAGGGCATGCCGACCACGCTGCACGCGATCGGTGGTGCGCTGTTGAGTGCGCGCGTTGCCGGTGAGAGCCCGTACCCGATCGAAGCCAATGCCGTATTTGGCACCACCAAAGCCACCATTCAGGGCACGTTGCTTGATCCGCTGCATCTGACGTCGCAACAATTAAATTTCACGCTGGCCGGCAGTGACCTGGCGTTGCTGTACCCGATCATCGGCGTGCCAATTCCGCCGACACCTGCGTACAAGCTCACCGGATTTCTCGATCACACGGCCAGCTTGTGGACGTTTCGCGGCCTCAAGGGCATCGTCGGTGAGAGTGATGTGGCGGGTGAATTCGCAGTGGATCGTGCCCGCAAACCGCAAATGATCACCGCGAAACTGACTTCGCAAAAACTGGTGTTGCGCGATCTTGGTGGCTTCATCGGTGCGCAGAGTGGTATGCAAACCCGCCAAGCCGCACGTGGCGGGCGGATTTTGCCCACCGAGCCGTTCAGCCCGGATAAATTGAAGGCGGCAGATGCGGACGTACATTTTCGCGGTGCGCAAGTCATCACCGAAAAATTGCCGATGGAAAAAATGACCGTGCATCTCGTTGTCAACGGCGGTGTACTGAAACTCACGCCGATTGATTTCAGCACGGCCGGCGGGCACCTGCTGGCAGAAGTGGAAATGGATGGACGCCGAGCACCCATTGCCACGCGCGCGGACATCATCGCGAAAGGTTTGAATCTTGAAAAAATGTTTCCGAATTCCAAACTGGCAGCGGCCAATACCGGCACGATGGGTGGCCGCGCCAAACTGGTGGGCAACGGCAACTCAGTCGCGCAATTGCTGGCGACCGCGAATGGCGAAGCGGCGTTGATCATGGATGGCGGATCGGTCGGCGAATTGACGTTGCGGCTCGCCAATCTCGATGTCGCGAATTCCCTGTTGCTCATGCTGGGTGGCGACAAACAAACGCCGATCCGCTGCATGGTGGCGAATTTCAATGCGGTGGGCGGCAACTTCACGGTGCAGGACCTGGTGCTCGATACGCAGAAAGTCAACATCACCGGCAGCGGCAGCGTGAACTTCAACGACGAGTCACTTCATTTGCGATTGGTGGCGAAATCGAAGGGCTTCAGCCTTGCATCACTGCGCGGCCCGATCGGCATCACCGGCACATTCGATTCACCGGTGGCGCGCCCCGAGCTCGGTGGCGTGATCACGCGCGGCGGCCTCGCGGTGGCGATCGGTGCGGCAACGGCCGGCATCGGCGCGCTGATACCGCTGCTGGATTTCGGCAATAAAAAAGATAGCAACTGTCATGCGTTGATTGCCCAGACGAAGGCGGATGTGGGCGTGAAAGCGAGTGATATTGCGGGTGCAAAATCGCCCGCTTCGGCGGCTAGGAAAACAAGCGTAGCGCCGAGGAAATAAACCGCACGACTGCCGTCTTCGATCTGTTTCGGCAAACGAATATCAACGATATTGCTTATGTCAATCAGGATTCGACTGTGCCGGGATTGCTGTTGATGATCTGTGGCTTGTTGCTATGGCGAATGCAAAAATGAGAGACGTAGCCTCTGTGCTACTTTCGCTCCGTGTTGCTTGTGATTCGACATCGACGCTAACCGTTGTCCACGATCCGATTGCGGCGAATCATCCGTATGAAGTGCGGGATGCTGAGCACGTCATAAGCAAACGATTACGCTACATCGCACGGCCGTAATGGATCAACTTAATACTGCAAGCCCATGTTTTTGAATCACTGCAAGCAATCGCAGCGCCATGCCACTGGGACGTTTTGCGCCGGTTTCCCATTTCTGCACGGTGGATTCGCTGATATTCAAATATCGCGCAAAGATCGGCTGGCTTACGTTATTGCGCTCACGAATCTTTTTGATTTGCTGCGGTTTGATTTCAGTTGGCGCCGCAAGACACGCGACATCAAAGCTGCGCATCGTCGTTTTGTTGATGGCACCCACTTTGTATAACGCACTGGCCGAGGAGTGAATTGCCTCAAGCGCATCAGTCTTGAACTTAGTCTTTGTCGCCACGGCATATCTCCACAAAGTCGTTACCGTCAATCAATTGTTGAATCTGCTTCTCGTTTAGTTTTGCGCAGGCCTTGGCGAGCTCTCGAAATTGGAGAAGCTCGTCCTCCGCTATATTCTCCCGATCATTCTTTGCAAACAAGTATTCGAATATCCACCAATGGCCTGCCTTGGTCAAAAGAATGGCGCGGTGCATGTTCTTGTTCATGCGGATTTTGAACACGCCGCCACCTAATGCATCCACTTGTCCAAGCGCCGCACCTCCGATGCAAGCGCACAACTCAGAATCAGCGATGTTCGCCTTCTTTGCGGCCTTTGCAAACCAAGCAGTTTTGAATACTCTCGTTCGGGACTTCATTGCTTGTGCCATGCATTACTATAGCACCAGGTGCTATACACGTCAAACTCTGCCTGCAGAAGCGTAAATGCGCCATCGAGGTCAGGGGAAAGTAAAATTAAAGGGTAACTTGCTTCACAACTTCAACACACCCTGCCCCCCGACTACAACTTTTTTTGCGTTCGCCTCCAAGCGCGGTCTGCCGCGTTGCCGCGCTTCTCTTCTGACGCCTGTCGCCTTCTCGATCCTGGCGTAAAAACGCGCGTTGCCCAGAGGCTGATTTTGATTGAGTGCCAGCCGGATGTCGTCAATTGCCGCGCCGTCAATCTGCGTTCTGAACAGTGCGCGGTAAGCCGCTTGCCGACGCTTGTCGGTCTGCCCCAGCGCTTGATACAGGGCATGAGGGGTGATGCGGCTATCCGCAACGCCCAGCGCGTTGTGACGGTAGCTTGTCCATCGATAGTGTGCCGGATCATCGACCATCGCGGCGCGTACCGGATTGAGTTCAATATAGCGCTGGCAGGTGAGCAGGTAGGTGTCCGCTTGAATGACCGACGATTTGTAGCGGCTGTCCCATAACGTGCCGGTACGTTGGTAGCTGCGGTTGATGTATTGCACATAGCGCCGACCCAGCGACATGATGAGCTTGGGAACCGCTTCCGCTAGTTTGGGCGTGAGCAGCAGGTGTACGTGATTGGTCATCAGCGCGTAGGCATGAAGCTCACACTGGTTGTCATCCAGCGCTTCGCCCAGCCAGTGCAGGTAGCTGGTGTAGTCCTCTTCGCCAAAGAAGCATGGCTCGCGGTTGTGCCCGCGCTGCACGATGTGGAGCGGGACACCATTTAACTGGATGCGCGGGCGGCGGGGCATGAAGTCAGAATATCAAAAAAACAATTGACGCGGCCCCCTTTGATTCCCTCTTTAAGTCCCTGTGGTATCTAAGGGCAAGTTTGCAAGCAGCCCTTCGATACCTCAGGACGAACGAGGCTCAAGCGCACAGCATTGAGATTTGACCCCGTGCTCGCGTAGGGGAAAGACTACCTGACAAGCGGCGATCGTCTGATCGCGGTCGAAACGCGACGGCATCATCATCTCCAATGGATACACCGTCGTATCTGCCCTTCATGGGAAACAAATGTACATCGTCGACAATCACCCTTCGCGTAAAGCGCCCTCGCTCAAACTATTCAGCGTACCCAGCGCACCGGAACAGTCGGAAGAAGATCAGGATCGCGATGATGGCAAGTACCGCAGCGCGCGTGACTATCCGCTTGGCGTTTATTCTTACCTTGATTATGCTGAAGTGGAAAACAATGCCCACAATGCCGCCAACTATGACGCCGCGGAAGTGCTCGATATGAATTAAGGCTGCGCGCCCGGCAGGTGAAAGGCCGGGTGACAGAAAATGCCATCGTTGCAACGAATCGGCTGCGGCTTGTTTGCTGAATCAATGCCATAGGGTCAGCGTTATTTGTTTTTCTAAAAACAAATAACACTGACCCGAATGGCACTTACTTAAGCCTCGCTGGGTGTCCATGTTTTCGGATTTTAGCTCTGGCGATGTCGCGGGGTTCGGTGAGTAACGGATAGTTTTTCGGTCGCCGCTTGACGGCCCGGG
>JANOKK010000683.1:0-2088 GCA_031419255.1 Betaproteobacteria bacterium | reverse complement strand
GGCTTCACCCTGCTAGGAGGAACAACGCTGCCAGGGAGCCTGCAAAATGTGCAATCGCACCCGTAGCGCTCTCACCCATTGGGAGAATCGCGCCGGGAGCGAAAACCTAGCACTGGCGCGGTGTTTCACGGCATTGATAGCGGTCAATTGCCGTTTCTAGGATCATCCTTGTATACAGACATGATGGGTATCGCTGCGCTCCAACCATCCTACTAAACAGGCATCACGACCTTAACCGAGTGCCGCGAGAGTCAGGCCGTCTCAATCGCAAACGCACGCAACTCCTCCAGCCCCACCACCTCCAGCGCTGCTTCATGCGTCGCCGCGAGATACACGCGTGGTGCCATGCCGGCGAGGAATGCTTCTTCCCAACGCGACACACAGAGGCACCATTTGTCGCCCGGTTTCAAGCCTGCAAATCCATATTCAGGGCGCGGTGTGGAGAGATCATTGCCGGTGGATTTGGAGAAACGCAAAAATGTGGCCGTCATTTCGGCACACACCGTATGCGAACCCAAATCATCCGGGCCGGTCTGGCAAAAGCCGTCGCGCAGAAATCCGGTGACTGGATTCATGCAACAGCTTTCGAGCGGGCCACCGAGAACGTTTTTTGCCTGTCGCGTGATGCTCATGACTTCTTGTCCTGCCAGCGTAGTGCGGCGGTTGAGTCGCTCTCGCGCGAATCGACCCAGCGCGCACCTTCTGGCGTGAGTTCTTTTTTCCAGAACGGCGCTTCGGTCTTCAGGTAATCCATGATGAACTCGCACGCCGCAAACGCATCGCCACGATGGCCGCTCGCGACAATGACGAGCACAATCTGATCGGTGGGCTTCAGTTCACCGACCCGATGGATGACGGTGCAATCGATCACGTCCCAGCGCGCGCGCGCATCGTCGACGATTTTCACGAGCGCTTTTTCAGTCATGCCGGGGTAGTGTTCAAGACTGAGTGTGCTGACGCCGCCGCCGTCGTTGACATCACGCACGACACCGGTGAAGGCCGCGATGGCACCGATTTTGGCATTGCCGGCGCGGAGTGCGGCGGTTTCGGTGGAAATGTCGAAGTCTTCGGTTTGTACGCGTATGGTCGGCATCGCCCTCACCTCGATCTTCTCCCGTTGCAGGGAAAAGAAGCGGATTATCCCCCGGTTACGGGTGGAAAAATGGCGACTTCATCGCCGGATTTCAGGGATGAATCCAAAGACGCCATCTCCTGGTTGACGGCCACGCGCCAGCGCTTTCCCGTGTCGAGTGCATTGGCCCACGTATCGCCACGCGCGCGCAAGGTGTTGATCAATTCTGCAACCGTCGCGGGCGTCGGCAAGGGCATCGATTCGCCTGCCGTTCCGAATGATTCGCGAAGGCCCGCGAAATAAAGAATTTTAAGCATCGAGAAAAACTATTTCACCACGTGAATCGCGGCTTTGCGCAACCCGAGATGCGCGATGATGAATTTCGCCACACCTTCGGCATCATCGAGGGAAAATTGTGGTTTGTTGGTGGCGAGTGGTTCGTCGGTGGCGATCGCGACCACCGACGGATCGTTGGGAAACAGCAAAGGTTTGTCGGCCAATTTGCGATGCACCTCAATCTTTGGCATCGCCTGATGTTTCCAGCCTTCGACGATCACCACATCGCAGGGCGCAAAGTTTTTCAGTTGCTCTTCCAGCGAAGGTTCTGCTGCACCGCGCAACTCGTGCATCAGCGCCCAGCGGCGACCCGATGAGATCAGCACTTCGGTCGCACCCGCCTGCCGATGCTGCCAGGAATCCTTGCCGGGGATATCGACATCGAAGCTGTGATGGGCATGCTTCATCGTCGAGACGCGCAGCCCCTCGGCGATGAAGTGCGGGATTAGGCGCGCCAGCAAGGTCGTCTTGCCAGCCCCGCTCCACCCCGCCAGACCGATCACCTTCATGTCATGCTCCAGACCGCCAAAACGATCAAGGGACCGTCCGGCCATGCCGGACAGTCCCTTTATATGGATATTGGAGAGAGGTCGAATTATTCGGCAGGTGCCGCTCGAACCCCACCCGGCGCACGGTCCTTGGCCTGCTCTTCCTGGACCCAGAGCGAGTGATGCTCTTTG
>JANOKK010000682.1:0-2113 GCA_031419255.1 Betaproteobacteria bacterium | reverse complement strand
ATTTCGGATTCGGGTCATAGTCGGTCGAGCGCCATTTCCATTACGAATCCCGTTTATCCATTAAACAATTTCTGGAGAGCAAGATGAAGCAATTGCAACGCATACTCGCGACCGCACTTATTGGACTTGCCACGTTTGCGCAGGCCGCTTTTCCGGACAAACCCATCAAGATCATCGTCGGCTTTCCACCCGGCGGGCCGCTCGACACGCACGCGCGATTGCTGTTGGATCAGTTGCAAAAGCATCTCGGCCAACCGGTCATCATCGATTACAAACCGGGTGCGGGCGGCTCGATCGGCGCGAATGAAGTCATCAAATCGCCTGCCGATGGCTACACCTTGCTGATGGCCAACACCGGTACCATGGTCATCAATCCCTTCGTGTACACCAAGAATATTTATCAAACCCTGCGTGATTTCACGCCGATTGCCCGCACCGCGCAGCAACCGCTCGCGCTGGTGGTGAACAACGATGTGCCGGTGAAGTCCTTTGCTGAATTTGTCGCGTACGCAAAGAAGAATCCCGGCAAAGTGAATTATGGTTCCGCCGGCAATGGCGGCATTTCACATCTGGTGCCGGAGATGCTGCAAGACGCAACCGGGATTCAGATGGTGCATGTGCCTTATAAAGGTACGGCACCCGCGTTTACCGATTTGCTGGGTGGGCAGGTGCAGTTCATGGCGGAGTCGATTCCACAAGTTTCGCAATATTTGAAGGCCGGCAAAGTGCGAGCGCTGGCGATGACCGGCAAGGAGCGCAATAGCGCGATACCCGATGTCCCCACGATGGCGGAATCCGGCGTGAAGGATTTCGAGGTCGTCGGATTTTACGGTGTGCTGGCACCGGCCAAGTTGCCCGCCGATGTGACGGCGAAATTGACGGATGCGTTTCGCAAAACACTGGCCAATGAAGAGGTGCGCACGCGCATGGTGGCGCAGGGTGCCGATCCGGCGTTTCTCGACTCGGCGCAGTTCGCGGCATTTCTCAAAACCGAAACCGAGCGCTGGAGCGCGGCGGTGAAAAAGGCCGATGTGAAGCTGGATTGATCCGTGGCGTGTGGCGTAGCGACGTGACGGATTCTCCAATGGCGACCGTTCGCCCTAAGCCTGTCGAAGGGTCTCAAGCATCCGGCCCTTCGACAGGCTCAGGGCGAACGGGCAATTATTTTCAGGCGAGAAATATTGAATCGCAGTCGATCATCGAATTATTGAGTGTTTTTTCAAAGGACGTTCAAATTTGATATGAAGCGCGCTATGTAGAATGGGTGGAACGCCGCGATACCCATCAATATTGCGCACATGCATGATGGGTATCGCTGCGCTCCACCCATCCTACGTTGTGTCAACCCGCCTTGGCAGCCGGTTTGATTCGTCGTTTTATGTCGAAATAGAGTATATTTATAGTCAATCCATTATTTTGGTTATATAGCAGCCTCGCAGCCGGCGCGCAAAGATCTACATGAACCTGCAACAAATCCGCTACGTCCGCGAAATCGCGCGCCGCAAATTGAATCTTTCCGCCGCCGCCCTGGCGCTGCATACCTCGCAGCCGGGCGTCTCGCGACAGGTGCGCGAATTGGAGAACGAGCTCGGCGTGGATGTATTCGTGCGCCAGGGGAAGCGCCTAACGGCATTGACGCCGGCGGGTGAGCGGGTGATCGAAATCGCCGAGCGGCTCTGGGCCGAAGTAGAGAATCTGAAGCGCGTCGGCCAGGAATTCACCCGCGCCGAACACGGTACTTTTGTCATCGCCGCCACCCACATGCAGGCGCGCTACATCCTGCCGTCGGCGATCAAATTATTCACGACAAAATATCCAGACGTGCGCCTGTCGATACATCAAGGCAGCCCGCGCGATCTGGCCAATGGCGTGATTGCCGGCGAAGCTGATATCGCGATTGCCACTGAAACGCTGGACCGCTTTCCGGAGCTCATCACCGAGCCGCTGTACCGTTGGCATCACTGCGTGGTGGTGCCCAAGAATCATCCCCTCACGCGCGAAAAAAAATTGACGCTGGCGCGAATCGCGGCGTATCCCTTGGTCACCTACGATGCAGCCTTCACCGGCAGAACTGCGCTCGATGAGACGTTTGCCGACGCCAATGTGCCGATCA
>JANOKK010000681.1:0-2615 GCA_031419255.1 Betaproteobacteria bacterium | reverse complement strand
GGCGTTTGTGTTGCGGCGTAAACGACACCGCCTGAATTAATGCGGTGCGCCCTGTGGTATCTACGGGTTTGTATCAAAACCGCCCTTCTATACCTCTGGGCGAACGGTGCCAAGTAAATTATCCGAACATTGTTGGCGCGTGTCCGGGAAAACCAATGAAAGGCAAGCATTGGCGGGTATCTTCAGACTTTTTGCCTCGGAACGGCGCGCCAGTGCTTGTTTCTAATACTTGGGAACCACCATTTATCCTCAATTCTTGTCATCCTCGCGAACGCGGGGATCCATTTTTCGTTGCATCAAATATGTTTACGAAATTTGGATTCCCGCGTTCGCGAGAATGACAAAGTAAATAGAAGTACCCATTTAAAGTTAGCGTTTGAACGCCAGAATCTGCGCCGTCCGCTGCGCACCATTGTGATAGCGGCCTTCTTTCAATTCGCGCGTTTGATTGCGCGCGATGTCGCATTCCAGCCCGACGAGTTCCGATCGCAGAATCATTGCATCGGGATAGCGGCTGTCGGCAGTCGCGCCGTCTTCGGCCTTGGTTTCAAGTACGAACGCGCCACCCGGTCGCAGGCTACGCTTTAGTCGCAAATAGAGTTCGCGGCGAATCGCAGGCTCTGGTTGCCCGAAAATCATCGTCACCACATTCCAGCGTGTTTCGCCCGGATCAAAACCATCCAGATCGCAGCACTCGGTCTGCAACGCCACGCCGCGTTCTCGCGCGAGTGCTGACGCTTTGGCTAGCGCAACGGACGAAAAATCGACTGCGGTTACCTTGAATCCGCGCGCAGCAAGAAATGTTGCGTTGCGGCCTTCGCCTTCGCAGAGGCATAGTGCATCGCCGAGGGGAAGTTTGTCGACCACCGACACCAGAAAATCATTGGCCTCGGTGCCGTAGGCATAGCCCGGCTCCGAAAATCGTTCGTCCCAGTAAGCAGGCTGGTTTCGGCTAAGGAATTCAGCCATCAATGCGGCTTTGCCGCATCGCCACTGGCAAGATCGACACGCGGAGGTAGCGTGAGGAAGGCATGCACGGTGTGCCAGAAACGCTGCCGATTGACGCCCAGAAAAGCCGTATGCGCGAGGCCGGCAATTTTCGACATTTGCTTGTCCGGGTTTGGAAGCTTTGCGTAAAAACCGGTTATGTCTTCGTCGGTGGCGATGCCGTCGTGTTCGGCGCGCACGATCTGCACCGGGCACAATACTTTTTCAGGGTCGACCAAAGGCAATTTGGCGACCATATCGATGTACGTGCCATTGGGTACCGTGTCGCCATATTTCAACTCAGCCTCAGCCACCACTTCGCCCAGCATCGGCTCAGCGGCGCCAGGATGATCGCGGGTGAAAACCGAGGTATAGAACTTGGCATCGACTTTTCGTACGTTGCTTTTCAGCAATTCAGGCAGCCGTTTGGCGCGTTGAATCAAAGTTGGCGCGTCTTTGCCGGTCCAGACGAAGGCGTCGAGGAGCAATTTGTCGACCTTGTCAGGATGAAAATTGGCGAAGCGTGCGGCGCGCAATGCACCCGAGGATTGACCGAAAAATGCGGCCTTCGATTTGCCTGTCACCTTTTTGACAACGGCCATCGCCACCGCCAGATCCTCGACGCCGCTATGAATATCCGAAAGACCCTTGGTTCGATCCGAGTGCCCGTGGCCTTCGTGATCCATCGTCCATACGTCGTAACCAAGGCGCGCGAAATGTTCCATGAAAGAATAATCGCTACGGTTTGGCACGCTCAAATCGAACATGGTCTTTCCGGAGTACGACGAACCATGCACGAGAAACAGCAGCGGTTTGTCCTTCACGCCATCATCGACATGTTTGCGATAAATCCACAGTTTCACGCTGGCTTTTTGCGCCCAAAATTCTTCGGCCAGCATTTTTCCGCCGGAATGTGCGGCGGCGATGGTTGCAGAATGGGAATTGAGCGCGAAAATACTGCCGCCAAGCAGTGCCGCAAACATCAAAATACATTGGTAGAAACTTGTGGACAAACGCTTCATGGAATGGCCTCCGACCTTGAAGTTAACGTCCAGTGTCGGCCCGAAAACTGGCCACGTCATTGATTTGGTACACGTGTAAGTCGAAAAGATAGGCCGTATGCGCCGACAGCCCGTCATCGCATTCTGCTGAGGTCGAGATGCCTGTTTTGTAGGATGGGTGGAGCGTAGCGATACCCATCACGTTTGCTTACAAGTACGATGGGTATCGCTGCGCTCCACCCATCCTACGGCCAGTTTTCCGGGATGTCAGTGGTTTAGCCGCGCGCCATGGCTTCCGGGCGAACACAGTGCCACACCGCTATCGCTACTCCCGCATTACACGATCCACCAGCTTGATGTAAGCGTTCATCGCATCGTCGGCAGACATGCCTTTTAGCTTGACCCAGGCATCGTATTTGGCGCGACCGACAAAATCCGTGAATCCGGGCTTGTCACCCGCGACGTCCCCGTCGGTTACCTGCTTGAAGTGCGCATAAAGCCGCAACTTCATGTCGTTGCCAGGGTCGCTTTTGGCCTTGGTAACGTCTTTTGTGGCTTTTTCAAATTGCTTTTTCAGGTCGGACATTGAGTTTCTCCTCCAAAGTCTTGCGCAATAAAGAGTTTTAG
>JANOKK010000680.1:0-21602 GCA_031419255.1 Betaproteobacteria bacterium | reverse complement strand
CAATTTTGGATTGGTGTCATCCTGAGTGTAACGAAGGATCTCGTCATAAATACCAGATCCTTCGCGCTGCTCAGGATGACACGGTGATCTGATTGGCTTACTTCGCGACCGCCACGTCCTTCCGCCGCAATCGCCGGTGCGTGGCCCGCGCATGCGGCACCCATCCATGCCGCGCCCAGCGCCGCCACATGATCAAGCCGCGAATCCATTCATCGGCGGCGTAAGCGATCCAGATACCCGTCAATCCCCAGCCGAGATACGCGCCGAGAAACCAGCTCCCTCCCCCCAGGACAATCGCCATCGACGCTGCCCCGGCGACGACCGGGAAGCGCGCGTCGCCCGCCGCGCGCAATGCATTGATGACCACAAGATTAAACGTGCGGCCGGGCTCCAGCAACACTGTCCACCAGAGTAGCGCCGAGCCGGTCGCAATGATCGCGGCGTCACGGCTGAATTGGCCGAGCAGCCATGGCCCGACCAGTGCCGCAATCGTCGCGACGATGACACTGACCGCAAGCCCCCGTGCAAGCGCGCGCCGCACCAGTGTGTGCGCCTCATGCAAGCGTCCCGCACCGATCAGGTGACCAACGACAATTTCGACCGCAAGCCCGGTTGCCAGACCAAACAGTAGCACACCATAAGTGATCTGCAGAGCGTAGGCTTGCGTCGCGAGCGCCTGCGCCCCCATATTGCCTGCTACGGCAACACTCACCATGAACGCGAGGCGATAGGCAATATTTTCGGCGGCACCCGGCAAGCCGATGCGCAGCACCATCGATAGCTCGTGTCGCGGCAAACGCCACCAATCGGCAAACTGCGGCTTGATGCCCAGCCGGAATCCCCACAGCCACCAATGCAACGCGAGCCCCAACGCGCGGCTTGCCATGAGCGCAATCGCGAATCCGGTCAGGCCCCACGTGGGCATCAGTGCCACTGCCAAAATCAGGTGCGTGCAATGCATGATCACCACCACGGCGAGCGCATCGCGCGCCCGCAGATGCGCACGCATAACGCCGGCCATGGATGCGTTCCAGGCATCGAGCAACATGGCCGGCGCCAGAGCTTGCAGGAAGGGCGTGGCCAATGGCAACACGTTCATCGGCGCCTGCATGACGTTGAGCAACAACGCAGCGCCGCCGAATGCCAACGATGCCGTGATGACGCCAACCCACGTGCTCGCACCCAATACCGCGCGCGCAACCGCATCGGCAGCTTCGCGCCGTCCGCTGCCGAGACTTTGCGCGACGACCACGCTCACGCCGGCGCCGACAATCCGAAAGAGGATAAACAGCATCGCTGCAATCTGATTCGCGAGCGCGAACGCGGCACCTGCCGGGTCACTGATGCGCGCGGCCAATACTGTGCCGATGACGCCGACGCCGATACCAAGACCGAGTTCGAGAAACATCGGCCAGGCGATGTCCAGCAAGCGCGGTCGCACAAACGACGCTGAGGCGGATCGACTCATGGAGTGGTTTTATGGGGGAGGGAAATTGCGCGCAGATGCAGAATGTCGAATTGCCGGGTCAGTGTTACTCCACTTTTCAATCATTAGTACGGTCATCCTGACCCCAGACTTGATCAGGGGGCAGGATTTCGTCATGGCGAGATCCTTCACCTCACCCGGGATGACAATGTACTTTTGAAGTGGAATTGGAATTACTTTGCCCTGAACACAATCTCCCGCATCCGCGCCAGCTTGGGCGACACCACCGGCACCGTGAGCATGGTGCTGGCGACGGCCATCAGCAGCAGCGCCGTGAAGGTCTCGCTGGTGATGATGTGCTTGTCGAGCAAAATGTTGGCGAAAATAATCATGATCAGCGCCTTGGTTTGCAGCAACCAACCGATGATCGAGGCTTCGCCGGGCGCCCACTTTAGAATTTTTCCGGCGAGATGCGTCGCCGCCAATTTGCCGGACACCGCCGCCAGCAGCAATACCGCCGCCGCAATGAACACGGCCGCGCCGCCAACAGTCCAGTTGGTCTTGAGTCCGGTGCTCAGGAAAAAAACCGGCATGATCGTAAGCAATACGTTGTGGCGCAGCATGTCCATTTGTGCCTGGTCATACCAATCGCCATCCATCACTGCGCCCGCGAGAAACGCGCCGACCATGAAATGCAAGCCCGCCCAATCCGCGCCGAATGCGCACAGCGCGAGCCAGATCAGGCCGACATACCATCGATCTCGCGCGGGCAGACGCAACATGATTTTTCGCATGACCACGCACAACGCGGCGAACGCAAACAGAAACGCGAATTGCTTGCCGACCCGTTGCCAATCCATCAGGATCAGCGCAAGCACGCCCCAGATCGCAATGTCATCGAGGCTTGCGTATCGCAGAATGCGCTGGCCGATCGGCTGCCGCAGTATGTCGAGTTTTTCCATCAGCAATATCAGGATCGGCAGCGCCGTCACTGCGCAGGCCATGCCGATGCCCAGCACGAATTGCCAGCTCATGGCTTTCGCGCCAATCCAGCCATCAAACATCAGCATGCCGATCGCGGCAACACAGCCGAACGCGAGCGGAATGCCAAGCGCCAAGCCTGCCGTCACCATGCTTTCGCGCCGGTGCTCCCACGCCTTTTTCAGATCCAGCTCAATGCCGGCGATCCAGACAAAAATCATCACCGCCCACCAGGCGATGCCGGTCAACGATTGAACCACCGCCGGATTGAATACAAAATTGTACTGTTCCGGAAAAACTTTGCCGAGAATGCCCGGGCCGAGCAGGATGCCGGTGATGATTTGCACCACGACCAGCGGCGCATAGTATTCGGTTCGACCAACGCGCCAGATGAGGTACGGCACGGTGAAGATGATCGCCATCGCGATCAGAAAAATTTCAGCGGTGCTCATGAGTGTCGAATGTCTCGCATCGATTATTGTGCGGTGAAAGTAAAAAGGGATATGGCCTTCATGGCAACACAATCAGCCGCGTGTCGTCCATTATCCGCGGATCGGTGAGTGGATCGCCACCACCGAAGCTGCCATGATCGGCGTTTTGTGCGAGCTTGCGAAAACCGCCATCGTAGTCCCATGTCGTGAAATACAGCTTTGCGCCTGAAAGTGATTTTGGATTACCGAGCGCACTGGCGGTGAGTATAAACGTCACCGTATTGCTGGCCTTGTCGACGCGGATATCAGCGGCAGGAGTAACCGATGTACCTTCATTTTCCGCCGATGCGCCCTCGGCAGAAAACATGGCGTTGGACCAACCATGCGCGCGCAGCCGATAGTGCCAGCGCATGCCGGCGGGTACCTCTCCATATTGAAGCGGCAGCACGGTTGCGCCGCCCTCCTTGCCGGGAATTTCTATGAAGATCGTAAACGCGACATGATCGAATCCATTCTGCGGATTCCATGTCGTGGCGATCTGCTTCATTGTCACGTCAATCTTGAGTGCGCCGTGTGCGCCAGAAATCCTGATGCGGCGTATATCCAGCGCGTGGATGTTTTCCCAAGAGGCATCAGTGGGGTAGCGATAGGTGCCGTGCGGCCCGGTGTCGTCGCCTTCCGGGTCGGCGACATCGGCAAGCGCCAACCAATGGCGCGCGACGCGAAACGTGCGCGTGGCGGAGGTGATGTTCAGTACGTCCAGCGGGACTTCCGCCCATGCCACCACGCTGTGTTTTGTGTTTGCGTCCAACATCTTTCGCGTGTCCACTGTTGCGTCCCAGCGGCCATCTGACGCGGGTGTAATCGTTTTCGCGGACGCGATATCGCCATCCGTCACCAGCTTGAATTGGGGAATTCCTTGAGCGCGCCCGGAGACGGTGAAATCGCCTCGCATCGAAGGTTTTTTCAAGGCCTCCATGGTGATCGACAATGGCAAGGCGGGCACCACACGCTTTTCTGGCGACACCTTCCACACCAAACCGCTGCGCGGGCCAAGCTTCAACGAGACGCGGCCGCCTGTACCGACAACGATATTGGCAGGTATACCATCGATCCCAAATAAACCTTGCAACACCGTGCCCGCCGCCAGTCGTGTCTCCATGTTGTCCATGAATGTGTCGCTCGACGACGAATTGAAGGCCACAATTGCCGCATCATTGCCGTGCGACATGCGATACGCCAGTGCGCCCGCCGTCGCGGCATTGTCTTTCAATATCGTCGGTTTGCCGCGCGAGAAAACCCGATTCGTTTTGCGTAAGACGCTCAACTCGGCGATGAATCGGTACAACGGCGCATCGGTATCGAAGCGATCGCGCCCACCCGATTGAAAGCCCGCCTTGAACATGGCCGCGCGCGGTTCCGTGAAGGCTTGCTCCGTGCCGTAATAAATGGTCGGAATGCCGGGCAGCGTCATCATCAGCAGCAGGCTTTGTTTCAGCGCCGCCTGCGAGCCGCCGGCGAGAAAACGATCGACGTCGTGGTTGTCCACAAAGGTCGGCATCAAGTGCGGGCGTTTGTGAACGGTCATCATGCGCTGGATGCGATGCGCGAGTTCCGCCGGTGGCCGGCCACGCGCGAACACATCGCCCATCGCGCCATACAGCGGAAAATTGATCATGCCCGGCAACAGCGGCTGGCCTGCGGGCGAGGTCATGTAGCGTTCGATCTTGCGGGCATAGGTGTCGGAATAAGGTTTGTCGATGCCGAAGCCCTCACCGAAAACGTGGAATTCGTTTCGACCCGTTGCGCGCGCGACGGCTACCATCCCCGGGTGGCGCTGGTCGCGTGAATACATGAAATCCGCAAAGTACGAGGCGGGCACATAGAACGCGGTATCGACGCGGAATGCGTCAACGCCAACTTCTTTGATCCAATAGCCGTAACTTTCGCGCAGCGCGCGGCGCACCACCGGGTTTTCGGTATTGATGTCGTCGAGGCCGGACATCTGAAAATTCATTTCCTGTTTCGGATCGGTAAAGTCGACGACGTTGGGCGTCCAGTGATAAATACCTGCGCGCCGATGGTCGGGGTTGCGCGCATCGTTCAAGTTGAAAGGCGATTGTGTCGGCGCACGGGTCGGTTGCGAGGCGGCGTTCAGGGAGAAATTCCTGGCAGGTTCGCGTGCATTCCAACCGCCGTTGTATGAAAAGTAGTTTCCGGTGTGGTTGACGACAATATCCTGCACCAGATACATGCCGGCCGTGTGTATCGCGTGTGAAAGCCGCCGATAGTCATCCAGCGTGCCGAGATGCCGATCGACCGCCATGAAGTTTTCGGCCCAATAGCCATGGAAGCCGCTGAATTGCACCTGCGGATCCCACCATTGATTGGCCACCGGTGGTGTGATCCAGATCGCGGTCGCACCGAGCCCCTTGATGTAATCCAGTTTTTGCTCGATACCTTTCAGATCGCCGCCATTGTATTTCGCGTTGCTGGTCGGATCGAACTCGCCGGCACCCTGATTGTTGTTGGCCGCGTCGCCATCGTTGAATCGATCCGTGACCAGGAAATAAATGATCTGGTCACGCCAATCGGGCGACGGGACGTGCAATTTAAGCGGAGCGCCGCTTGTTGCCGGCGTTGCGGCAGAGGTTGCGGCAGAGGTTGCGGCGAGCGCGCCTGGCAAACATGAGGCCGCTAAACCAGTGAAGGCGATGGCCGTTCGCAGTTTGTGCAAGAGCATGCGCCGAAAAGGATTTTTCATGGGGCGTCGATTAGTTTTAAGACAAACGCAACCCGTTGATGTTACCAACACCGGAAGCGATTCGCACCCCAGTGTTGTAAGATAACTACATTTACAGTTTGTTGTTTATTTGCAACAAATAGGGATTTCGCTTTGCGTGATTCGCACTTTCATAGGGGGAATCAAGCAGTTGCACACTGGTAGACGAAGAAAAATTTGGCGCTACGTTGAAAACCGCGACAATCTGACAGATTGACAAGAATATAGTTTTATTACACAATTTGCGCGAAATGTAGGTTTGCAACAAAAATACCCACCATACAAGCGTCCCATCAGGGACCGCAAATTGTCCAATTACACGAGGAGACGTTTGATGAAAACTACTAACAAGAAGCGCGTTGCGGGGCCCGATCAAAAACGGTTCGAGTTCAGACACAATCCGTTGGCCGCCGCCTGCGCGATGGCGTTGTTCGCCATGAGCGCCAATGCGCAACAAGTGGATCCAGCTGCGGTCGAGGCGGCCAAACAAGAGGCGGCGAAGAAAGAAGCTGCCGCCAAGAAAGATGCCGCGAAGGGTGCTCAGAACGTCGATGTCATCGTCGTGACCGGTATCCGCCGCGGTATCGAGGAAGCCATTTCCGTCAAACAAAACGCGACTTCGATCGTTGAAGCGATTTCCGCCGAAGACATTGGCAAGTTGCCCGATTCCAGCATCGCCGAATCGATCGCGCGCCTGCCCGGCTTGACGGCGCAACGCGTCGCCGGTCGCGCATCCGGCATCAACATTCGCGGTATGTCACCCGATTTCTCCACCGCGTTGCTGAACGGTCGCGAGCAAGTCAGCACCGGCGACAACCGCGGCGTCGAGTTCGATCAGTATCCTTCCGAATTGCTGAGCGGCGTCACCGTGTACAAGACGCCGGACGGCACGTTGATCGGCCAGGGTTTGTCGGGTACCGTCGATTTGCAAACCGTGCGCCCGTTGAGCTTCGGCAAACGCACCGTCGCCGCGAACTTTCGCCATGAGAAATCCGGCGTGGGTACCGATTTCACCGGCAAAGGTGATCGCTTCAACGTTTCCTATATCGACCAGTTCGCCGATCGCACCATCGGTATCGCGTTGGGATTCGCACGTTTGAAATCCGCCGCCAACACGGCGCGCAACGAGACTTACGCGACCAGCGACGGCTTCACCCAAGCCGGTCTGAACAACGGCCAGAGTTTCAAGGTCAACCACGGCTTCAAACTCTTCAACGACGATTCCACGCAGACGCGCGACGGCGCGATGGGTGTGCTGGAATTCAAGCCGAACAAGGATTTCTCGTCGATCGTCGATTTGTATTACTCGAAATTCGATCGCGATGTCGTCAAACGTGGCCTGGAAATTCAAGTTGCGGATAGCTGGAAGGGCGGCGATCTCGCCTATCAGGCCGCCGCACTGGCCCCTGGTGCCGTCGTGACCGGCGGCCGTTTGATCAGCGGTACGTGGCAAAACGTGAATCCCTTGTCGCGCACCATCTCGGAGCCGCGCAAAGACGATCTCACGTCCTTTGGCTGGAATTCCAAGCTCAAGTTCGATGAGAAGTGGACCGGGATCGCCGACATCAGCACCTCGAAGGCGAAGCGCACAGAGCGCATCACCGAGATGGAAGCGGGCGTGTACGACACCGCGCGTAATCGTCCATTGCCAGGCACGGTAACGATCTCCAATTACAACCAGATCACCGCGATGCAATACGATCAGGGCAATCCGGCGATCATGCGTTTGACGGATCCGGAGTCATGGGGCCAGAACGGTTACGACAAAGTCATCAAAACTGAAGACACGCTCAATGCTTTCCGCCTCACCGCTGAGCGCGACTTGGACATGTTCATGAACAAGGTGCACTTCGGCGTCAACGCAACTGATCGCAAGAAAACCAAAGGGGCCAACGAGTTTTTCCTGCGGCTGCCGGCAGGCACCAGCTCCGGCGGCGCGCTGCCATCGGGCACCGGCTCAATTTCGCTTGCAGGTACCGCATTCAAGACTATCTCGTTCAACCCGGGCGATGTATTCCCCAATTCGTACCGACTTGATCCGAACGTGTACGGCGATGTCCTGCAAAAGGGCTGGGAAGTACGCGAAAAAGCGAACACGGCTTTCTTCAAGGGGGATATTGACACTGAAATGGGCGGCATGCCGGTGCGCGGCAACATCGGATTGCAGGTGATCAACACGGATCAGAAATCGGCCGCACCGTCGATCGACAATTCAAACAATTCCTTTTCACTGGTCACGCGCGGCAAGACGTACACCGATATTTTGCCGAGCATCAACGTGAATCTGGATCTTGGTAACGAGCAAGCATTGCG
This sequence comes from Betaproteobacteria bacterium, assembly GCA_031419255.1. Classification (GTDB taxonomy): domain Bacteria; phylum Pseudomonadota; class Gammaproteobacteria; order Burkholderiales; family Usitatibacteraceae; genus UKL13-2. The sequence continues at coordinate 13,669 of JANOKK010000680.1, read as the reverse complement.
CGTTGGCGTGGCGCGGGTGATGGCCCGGGCGCGCATGGATCAGTTGAGCGCATTCCAGCGCACCGAGATCAGCCAGGGCAAATGGTCTGGCACCGGCGGCAACCCGTTGCTTGACCCGTTCCGTGCGAATGCGCTGGACGTCTCATACGAAAAATACTTTGGCACTAAAGGTTATATTTCGGCAGCAGCTTTCTATAAACAATTGAAGAGCTACATTTTTGATTTCACCGATAACAGCTACGACTTCAGCAACCTGCCCGACCTTAAAGGCAGCGGCATTCGGCCGGGTACCTTTATCGGCAAGTTCACGCAGCCACGCAACGGCACAGGCGGCAAGATCAATGGCGTCGAACTGGCCGTTTCCGTACCCCTGAATCTGGCGAGCGACATGCTCGATGGTTTCGGTGTCGTCGCAAGCTATGCGAACACCACCAGCGCCATCAAACCATTCGGCGACGCCGACACGCGTCCGCTGCCGGGCTTATCCAAGAAAGTCTCGACGTTGACCGCGTACTACGAGAAATACGGTTTCTCGACACGCGTCGCGCAGCGCAGCCGTTCGGATTTCATTGGCGAGATCGAAGGCTTCGGCGCCAATCGCGAATACAAGTACATCAAGGGTGAGTCTATCGTTGACGTGCAGGTCGGTTACGAATTCCAGTCTGGCTTCGCCAAAGGGCTATCGCTGACGTTCCAGATGAACAATGCGACCAACGAGAAGTATCAGGAATACCAGAACACGCCGGACAATATCACCAAGACCGACAAGTATGGCAAAACATATTTGTTCGGGGCGACGTACAAGTTCTGATCGCAGTTTAGTTCTCGAACAACCCTTGCCGGTTCGCGCTGGCAGGGGTTTTTCTTTTGGATGCGCCGGAGGGGTGACGCGTGCCAAAATGTCGACTCCACTCAGGCAAGGAAATAGGGTTCCAACATGAGCACATCGCACATCAAAGATATCGTCATCGTCGGCGGCGGCACTGCCGGCTGGATGACCGCCGCTGCGCTATCAAAAGTGTTGACCGGCCCCTGGAATATCACGCTGGTCGAGTCCGAAGAAATCGGCATCGTCGGCGTTGGCGAAGCCACCATCCCGCTCATCAATATCTACAACAGCGCGCTTGAAATCGATGAAAACGAATTCATGCGCGAGACCAATGCCTCGTTCAAGCTCGGCATCGAATTCGTCAATTGGGGCAAGATCGGCGAATCCTATATCCACGGCTTCGGGCCACTGGGGCCGGACATCGGCATCACCAAGTTTCACCAGTACTGGCTGAAACTGCGCGAGACCGGTGAGGCATCCGGCATCGAGAATTACTCGATCAATATCCTCGCCGCGCGCCACAACAAATTCATGCGCGCGCAAAAAGAGATGGGCAATTCACCGCTCGCCGAAATTGCGCACGCGTTTCACTTCGATGCCTCGCTTTACGCGGCCTATCTGCGTCGCTACGCCGAAGCGCGCAAGGTGCGGCGCATTGAAGGCAAGATCGCCGGCGCGACCACGCGCCCCGACAACGGCTTCATCGATGCGGTCGCGTTGGAAAGCGGTCAGCGCATCGAGGGCGAATTGTTCATCGATTGCTCCGGCTTTCGCGGCTTGCTGATCGAACAAACGCTGAAGACCGGCTACGACGATTGGACGCATTGGTTGCCCTGCGACCGCGCGCTGGCGGTGCCGTGCGCTTCCGTCGAGCCGTTGACGCCCTATACCCGCGCCACCGCGCGCAGCGCCGGCTGGCAATGGCGCATCCCCTTGCAGCACCGTACCGGCCATGGTCACGTCTATTCCAGCAAATTTATTTCCGATCAGGATGCATCCGATATCCTGATGCAAAATCTCGACGGCATGGCGCTCGCCGATCCACGTCACTTACGTTTCGTCACCGGCAAACGCAAGAAGTTCTGGAACAAGAACTGTATCGCCATCGGCCTCGCCAGCGGCTTCATGGAGCCGCTGGAGTCCACCAGTATTCACCTGATTCAATCGACCATCTCACGCTTGGTCACGTTCTTCCCGGATCAAAGTTTCAATCCCGCCGACATCGACGAATTCAATCGTCAGGCCGATTTCGAGTTCGAGCGCATCCGCGATTTTCTGATCCTGCACTACAAAGCCACCGCGCGCGACGACAGCGAATTCTGGAATTACTGCCGCACCATGTCGATCCCCGACACGCTGCAAAACAAGATCGATTTGTTCGCCAACAATGGCCGCGTGTTCCGCGAAGCCAATGAAATGTTCTCCGAAATCAGTTGGGTGGAGGTGATGCTGGGCCAGCACATCCAGCCGCGCAGCTACCATCCGCTGGTCGATGCGCTGGACAAAAAGAAGATTGTCGATTTCATGAACGGGATCGAGCAAACCATGAAGCGCTGCGTCGAGGCGATGCCGACGCACGCCGAGTACGTGAACCAGAATTGCCGCTCGCCGCAAAGCGTGATTCGCGCTTGAACCATTGACGGTGTTCAATCCAAGTCCGAAGATCAACGCGGTTTCGATTGATGGTGAACATGCCTGCTTTGTCATCGATGACGCATTGACCGAACCCACGCAACTGCTCGGCTACGCGCTGGCCCATCGCGCTGATTTTTCGATGGCGCCGTTCAATGCGTATCCGGGGCTGGAGTTTCACCTGCCTGGCGACATGTCTGCGTTGCAGGATGATTTTTTTCGCTTGCACATTCGCCGTCTGCTCGGTGCGCGGCGCACGTTGCAAATGTACTCGCGGCTGTCGTTGGTGACGTTGCCTCCCGAGAAACTCTCGCCGATTCAATGGCTGTGCCATCGCGATCGGATGGGCGTGCCTTCGGATCAGTGCGTCGCGGCTTCCGTGCTGTACTTGTTCAAGGACGAAGCCTTGGGTGGTACGAGTTTTTTCAAGCCCCGAAAATCCGCGGCGACAACCGAAGCGTTGATGCGATTGGCGGCTGATTCGGCGCCCGAGTCGTTCGCCGTCAAGACCGGAATGTCGCCCGGATATCTACTCGATTCAAACGAATATTTCGAGCGCGTCTGCACGGTCCCCGCGCGCTGGAACCGCATGATTTTCTACAACGGCAGCCTGTTTCATTCGCCGGATATTCGTGCGCCGGAAAAGTTGAGCGCCGATCCCGCCACAGGTCGGCTTACGTTGAACGGTTTTTTTACCTGCAGCCGTGTCGCGTCATGAGCGTATCGACGCATACCATTGTCATTGCCAATTGCAATTTCATTTCCAATTCTCGACCATTGTCATCCTGAGCAACGCGAAGGAACTCGTTGCGACAAGATCCTTCGCGTTGCTCAGGATGACCATTGTTTGAGCCCCACCATTTAGCGAACCCACTGTGCCGATTGCCAAACGCCCTTACGGAAACACCGGTCTGATGTTGTCTTCGCTCGGTCTCGGTGCCGGTCAAATCGGTGATGAGGCACTCGCTGAGACAGACGTCGCGCAGTTGCTCAATGCGTCTATCGATGCCGGTGTGACGCTAATCGATACGGCACCAGGATACGGACTATCGGAAGCGCGCATCGGCCGCCATATCGCGTCGCGCCGATCCGAGTTTGTGCTCTCCACCAAGCTCGGCTACGGCGTCGCGGGCGTTGCGGATTGGACTGGCCCCTGCATTGCGGCTGGCGTCGAACAAGCACTGCGCGTGATGCGCACTGACCGCCTCGACATCGCGCACCTGCACTCCTGCCCTCGCAGCGTGCTGGAACGCGGCGACGTGATCGACGCGCTGGAGCGCGCCAAGCGCGACGGAAAAGTGGTTGCGATTGCCTACTCGGGCGAGAACGAAGTTCTCGACTACGCGGTGGCCACCGGGCGATTCGATGGCTTCATGGCCTCACTCAATATTTGCGATCAGCGGGTCATCGATGGCGTGTTGCCGAAGATCAAAAACAAAGGCTTCATTGCCAAGCGCCCGTCGGCGAATCATCCGTGGCGCTTCGACATGCTGCCGGTCGGCGACTACTGTGAAGAGTATTGGCGGCGCTGGCGCGCGATGAACCTCTCCAGTCATGGACATGAATGGGGCGAAGTCGCGATTCGCTTCGCGCTGTCGTTGCCGCAAGTCGCGAGCGCCATCGTCGGCACTCGCCGCATGATGCATCTACAACAGAATATCGAGTGGGCACAAGCGGGCGAATTGGTGCCGGACTGGCTTGAAGAGTTGCGCAACGGTTTCCGAAAAAACGATCAACACTGGCGGGGCCAGATTTAGATGCTCTCAGCGGAGTACTTCTAAAATTCACGGAATCTTGTCGTCCTCGCGTGCGCGGAAACGCGCTGATTTTGACGACCGTGATCGGAAATAGGACAGTCATCCTGAGCGTAGCGAAGGATCTCGGCGTACGAACAAGATCCTTCGCTACGCACAGGCTGACAACGTTAGGTTGATTTTTTTGATCGAGTGAGCGCATACGAACGCACGCAGGAATCGCAGGGTTTTTAGCATTGCCAATCGGCTAGACTCTAGCACTGGCGCGGCGTCTGGAGCACTTATGCTCCGAACGCCTCGCCAGTGCTAGAATTTCATAAATTCATCATCGTACGATGTGGATCGTTCGTTTGGCCGCACCGCGCGGCCAGTCTCCCGCAGGTCGCGTCAATGATTCAGCAACACGGTGCCAAACAACGCCGGTACGGCAATCTCAATTGCGCCCTCTTTCGCGCCAACGAGAGCGCCGGTCAACGCGTCTTTCCAATCGGTGGATCCCGCCGCTACCGGCAATTTAAAACTAACCGTGCGCGCGCTCGCGGCATTGTTGGTCGCAGTGATCGCGATTGAGTCGCCCAGCCGCCGCACCAGCACAATCACGTTGTCGTCGATGTAGATCGGCGCGTCGATGGTGCCGTGCCGCAGCACCGCGTGATCCTTGCGCATCTTAATGAGGCGCTTGAAGTCAGCCAGCAAGGCGAGATCAGGCTTGCCGCCCAAGTCCGCCCATGGATAGGTCGCGCGGTTGTACGGATCATCGCCGCCGGTGACACCCACTTCATCGCCGTAATACACCGTCGGCGCACCCGGATAAATCAATTGAAAGAAAACGGCCAAGCGCAACCGCTGTTTGGCGAGGCGAATCTTCTCCGCGTCCGTCGCCTCGCTTTCAAATCCGAACACATGCAGTGTTCTGGCCACATCGTGGCTGGACAGCAGATTCATCAGCGCATAAAACGCCTGCGGTGGATAGACCTCGCGCATCAATTCAAGGTTTGGATAAAGATCGCGCGCCTTGCCGCCCTTGGCGTAATCGAGAATGGCATTGCGCAAAATATAATTCATGGTCGAATCAAAGGCGTCGCCCAGAAAAAATTTCGATGCGTCGAACCAGGTTTCGGCAATCGTCAGCGCGTCGGGTTTGTGCTGCTTGATCGCGCGTCGCCATTCACGCCAAAAATCGTCAGGCACCCACGGTGCCACATCCATGCGCCAGCCGGCGGCACCGCGATCAAGCCAGAGCTTCATCACCGAATCTTTTGCGCCGTAGGCGAATTGCCGAAAGTCGGCAGATGATTTGTCGAGCTCCGGCAGATCGACCACGTCCACCCAGCCCTTATATTGTTTTTCCGGTTCGCGCTGCGTCGCATCAAACCGATACCAGCTCGCATAGGGCGAGCCAGGCTGGATCTTGCCGCCCTCAAAAGCACCCTTGCTTTTGTACTGGGCGAATCGATCAAAGTAGATCGAGTCGTTGCCGGTGTGATTGAGCGAGGTATCGGGAATGACGCGGATGCCGCGCTTGGCGGCCTCGGTCGTGAGCCTGACGAAATCGGCGTTGCTGCCGAAGCGCGGATCAATATTTTTGTAGTCAGCGGTGTCGTACTTGTGATTGCTCGCCGCATGGAACACCGGCGTCAGGTAAATCGTATTGGCACCGAGGCCAGCGATGTAATCGAGCTTGTCGATAATGCCGGCCAGATCGCCGCCGAAGAAATCGTTGTTGTAGCGGTTATCGGAGCCATCGCCGCTGCCCGGCTTGTACGGCTGATCCAGCCAGTTTCGATGAAACTCAACGGGCTGATTCTGATACGTGTCCACACCGACTTTCGGATCGTTGCGCGCATCGCCATTGCGGAAACGATCCGGGAAAATATAGTAATAGATGGCGTCACGCGCCCAGGCCGGCACGACAAAATCGGCCGCATACACGGTGTGGCGGAAGCGCCGGACATTTTTTCGCGAGGCGGGCAAGTCTTCAATACGGCCTATACCGTTGCTGCCCTTCTCGCGCGTCCAGTACACCGCGTCGCGATTATTCTGATAAATGAAAGTCTTACCCGCCACGCTGATTTCAAAGTAGTAGCCGTAAACACTGACATCCTTGAATTGATGGCGCGCCCGCCATTGCTCGCGCGCGTCGGTGTTTTTGCCGTGACGTGTCATCGGAATGCGCGCGACCTCCTGATAGTCAAGCCTTTCCTGATTGCCTTGCAGCAGGCGCTTTTCCACCACCAGCACCACGCCTTCCAGCCCCGGCAGTGCCGACAGGCCGAAATCGATGGCTGTCCCGGCGGGCACCGCGCCGAACGGCGATTTATCGCCGCGTTCACGCGAATCGTGTTGAACGCTGAGTACCAACGGATCGGTCACATTACTGTCATTGGCATCGGTAAAACTTTTCGGCCCGATGCGCAGCGTTGAGCGTTGGCCATCGAACGCGACGCGCAAGGTATGTTCGCCGCTGAAATTAAATTGCACATTGCCTGCACCCGCCGCCGCACCATTGCCCAGTGCCAACGAGGTTTCCGTCTGTACAGTCGCGGCTTTGCCCTCTTCCCCGCCAAATGTGGTGGCGGGTTGCCAGCCGGAATCCGCCAATTTGAATTCGTGGCGGCCGGTGACATTCACATTCAGGTAGTACGCATCGCAGCGAAATTGAAATAAGAAACTATCAATGGTCGCCCAATTGTTCATCGTGCCGCGCAGGAACAAGGTGTTCATGCCGAGCGGCGGCAGCGGGCAAGTTTCAATCTGCAGCGTGGGTGTGAGTGGTGTCGACATATTGAGTATCAGGCGGTGGGTGCCGCGAAAGGAAAAGCGGATGTCTTTCGACTTCAGTGTGAGCCGCCATGGTGGCGGTGGGGTCGTATTGGCGTCGGCCTCGGTCACGCCGAAATCGGCGTCGTGCGACCATTCCTCGTCACCGATCTTGAATGAATGCGCGCCGCCAAGGGTGGTGATCAATTCAAAGCGATCACAATGATAGAAAAATCGTTGCGCATCGGCGGCCGCCCAGCCGTTGAATGTTCCGCGCAGATACAGCGCGCGCTTGCCCAGCGGGTTGGGCACGCACGCGGCACTTGCGGCGACGCCCACGCCGGCCCCCGCACCGGCCCCGGTCTGGGCATCAGCCAAACCAGCGGCGCACAACAGCGTGGCGGCAACAACGAGACGCTTCACGGCACTCGTTTGCCGGTTATGGGGAAATCTGGCGTGGTGATGGCCACATGGCACCTCATCCCTTTCATCCCTTTACGCCACCCGCCGTCAGCCCTGAGACAATCCAGCGTTGCGCGGCCAAAAAAACCAACGTGATCGGCAAGCCCGACAGCACGGCCGCAGCGGCGAAATCGCCCCACAAATATTTTTGTTCGTAGAGATAAAACTTGGAGCCGACCGCAAGCGTTAAATTCGGTTCTTCGCGCAGCAGGATCGAGGCGACCGGATACTCGATGATGGTACCTATGAACGCGAGCACAAACACCACCATCAAAATCGGCACCGCCATCGGCAGCAACACGAATCGAAACGCCTGCCAATGCGTCGCGCCATCGACTTTCGCGTTTTCCTCGATCTCGGTCGGGATCGTTTCAAAGTAGCCCTTGATCGTCCAGATATGCATGGCCACACCGCCCAGATAGGCCGCGATGAGGCCCGCGTGGGTTTCGATACCGAGCCACGGAACAAATGAACCGACACCTTCAAAGATAGCGTAGATGGCGACCAACGCCACCGCCACCGGAAACATTTGCAGCAGCAACATGCTGTTGAGAATCGCGTTCTTATGCGCAAACTTCAGGCGCGCGAACGCATACGCAGCGGTGGTGGAAATGGCCACGATCAGTAAGGCCGAGATGGTGGCGACCTTGATCGAATTCCATAGCCACAGCAATACCGGAAACGGCGGGCCCACGCGCGTGCCGTCGGGCAGGGTGTAGCTGAAACCGAGTGCCAATTTCCAATGCTCCAAACTGATTTCGGTCGGGATCAATGAGCCGGTGGAAAAATTTCCCGGTCGCAGTGAGATGGAAATCACCGCGAGCAGCGGAAACAGTGTGATGGCAATCAAAACCCACAAGCCCGCATGGGCCGCCCATACGCGCCAGCGTTGTTTTTCTCCGGTGACGATCGCCATGTGCTTACCCCTTCTTATCGTTGACCTGCGCCAACTTCAAGTTGGCGAGCGACATGATCGCCACCATAAAGAAAATCAATGTCGAGATCGCGGCGGCGAGGCCGAAATTGGTGCCCGCATCCGTGAACGCAATACGATAGGTGTAGCTCACCAGAATGTCGTTGGTGCCGGCGGGCAATTTGGTGTTGAGGTAATCGGGCCGACCGTCGGTCAACAAAGAAATGAGCACAAAATTATTGAAGTTGAACGCGAACGCGGAAATCAGCAGCGGCGTCAATGGTTTCGCGATCAATGGCACCGTGATCTTGAAAAAATTAGTGAGCGGTTTTGCACCGGCAATGGCGGAGGCTTCGTACAGATCAGCGGGAATCGCCTTGATGAGCCCGGTACACAGCACCATGATGTACGGGTAGCCGAGCCAAGTATTGACGATCAGGATCATGGTCTTGGCAAGGAATGGATCGGCGAACCACGCCGGGCGAATGCCGAATAGCGCATTGAGGATCGCGTTGATCTCGCCGAAATTCTGGTTGAACAATCCTTTGAAAATCAGGATCGAAATAAATCCCGGCACGGCATAGGGCAGGAACAGGAGCGTGCGGTACAGCGTCCGATATTTGAGCCCTTCCCAGTTCAGCACCACCGCGAGCGTCATGCCGATTGCCGTGGAAAAAACCACGGTCAGTCCGGCGAAAATGACCGTCCAGATAAATATGGAGACGAACGGCCCGCGAAAATCCGGATCGAACAACATGCGCGTGTAATTGGTGAAACCGATGCCGACTTTGAAGCCGGGTTGCATGCGCTCGCCCTGTGCGGTTTCAAAGAAGCCGGTGTCGCGATTGGCAGTGTATAGGTTGCCGGTCGATCGCTGCTTGAGCGCGCCGTCAGGTGCCGCCTCCCAGAAGGGTTCAATGACGCCGAATTCACGCAGGCCTGCGTAGCTTACGACCGTGCCATTCGGCAGCGCGAGTGTCAATGGGAGCAATGCATCGCGGTGGCGCAACACGTCACGCAATGCGAGCGCGTTGGCCGGTGGCGCGGCATCCGCCGCGAGCGCTTGCATCGGAACCGGCACGCGGAGCGCGATGTTGCCTTCCGGCTTCAATGGCGGTGACAAATAACGCGCAGCATCGGCCGCACCTGTGGGCGGCGTCAACAAAATGCGCAGTGCGCCGGCCTCGGCGTGCAAGGTAAATGCGAGTGTGCGATCCTCATCCACGGTGGCCTGATCGAGCAAATAAGCGCGCGCGCGCGCCTCGCTCAAGAGATTACTCGCCGAGTAATTGGTGAAGCCGATTTGCATCGTGTACACCAGCGGAAACGCGACGAACACAATCATGCCCGCCACACCCGGCAACAGGTAGCGCCACGCGAGCGTCTGCGCGGAGGCGTAGACGTAAATCGAAATGCCGCCCAGTGCCAGTACGGCCACTGCCCACGCCGCCTGCCCGGCGCCATAGAGGCCTACTACCAACCACAACAGGGCGAATATCGTCACCGCCGTGATGGGCCACTTGAACCAGGCGGAGTGTTTACGTGTGGCAACGGCCGCGGTCGCCGTCATGTCACTTCACCTGCATCCGTGCCGCCGCGCCATCGAGTGCGTCTTTGGGCGATTGGCGTCCATTGGTAATCGCCTCCAGTGCCGCGTCCATCGCGGGAAAGAAGCGGCCCATTTCGGGAATGTTCGGAATGGGTTCGCCGGCCAACGCGATTGCCATCGTCGCGCGGATTTTGGGGTCGGTCGAGAGTTCTTCAAAATACTTTTTATTGGCGGGCGTGCCGAGCGAAACATCGGCGGATATAGTTTTCAAACTATCGATGCGCAGCAAATGGTGTTCAATGAATTCGCGCGCAACGTCTTTGACTTTACTGGGAGCCGAAATCATGCAGCCGAGCACGCCGACGAAAGATTTGGATGGCTTGCCGCCGATACTCGGGATCGGTGCCACGCCGAAATCGATGTTGCTTTTCTTCACGTTATCCCAGGCCCATGGCCCCGCAATCATCATCGCGACTTCGCCGCGATTGAAGCCGCTTTCCATTTCTGCGTAACGCGCACCCTTGGGCATGTGGCCCTCGCGCACCAGCCGATCCAGCATTTCCGCACCTTGCAAGGCACCGGGTGAATTGATGCCAACGTGTTTCGGATCCAGGTCGCCCTGCGCATTGCGCGCAAAAATAAATCCACCGGGGCCGGCCAATATCGGCCACGTGAAGAAGGCCTTGTTGTAGTCCCAGAGGATGGCTTTCTTGCCTTGCGCCGCGAGTGATTTATCCAGCGCAATTACGTCATCGAAACTCGCGGGTGGCGTCTTCACCAGCGCCTTGTTGTAGATGAGGCCGATGGCCTCGATCGAGAGCGGATAGCCCCACATTTGCCCTTTGTAGGTGAATGCGGACCAGGCCGAGGCTTCGATCTCATCGCGGATCCGCTTGGGTGGCTTGACCGGCACGATCAAGCCCGATTTGGCCCATTCACCGGCGCGGTCGTGCGGCCAGCAGAAAATATCCGGGCCTTTGCCGGCGCCAGCGGCAGCCTGAAATTTGTCGGTGGCACCTTCCGGGTGTTGCACCACTACCCGCACGCCGGAGAGTTTCTCGAACGCGTCGCCGACTTTTTGCAGGCCGTTGTAGCCTTTGTCGCCGTTGATCCAGATGAGCAACTTCAGCTTCTCTTCGGCATACGAAGGTGCAGCCATTGCCGTGCAAAGCGTCAACAGCACCGACGTAAAAGTGCCCGCACGAATCATGCGGCGCGCTGATTATCGACCGCCGCGTGACGCCGGAACGCGTGCCCCGCCGCGTCGAACAAATAACACGACTCGGCCGGCAGAGACAAGGTCAACTTTTGGCCGTTGCGCAGGCGCATGCGGCCATCGAGCTCGCAGGTGAGCGCCTCCTCGACACCCGGAAACGCGCAGTACGCGTGCGTCGTGCTGCCGAGCGACTCAACAAAAGTGACTTCGGTCTCGATCGAATTGTCCGTACCCGCCGCGACCAGATGCTCGGGCCGCACGCCCAGCGTCACTTTGTCGCCCGCCTTCGCCGCGGCAGCGTTTACGTCGCAACGAATCAACGCGCCGGTGCCAAGCTTGACAGTCGCCTGCGCGGCGCTACATTCAACCACTTCAGCCTCGATGAAATTCATCCGCGGCGAGCCGATGAAGCCGGCGACGAACAAATTATCCGGATGTTCATACAATTCAAGCGGTGAGCCGACCTGCTCGATCTTGCCCACCGACAGCACCACGATGCGGTCGGCCAATGTCATCGCCTCGACCTGATCGTGGGTCACGTAGATCATCGTGGTTTTCAGGTCTTCATGCAGCTTGGCGAACTCGTAGCGCATACGCACTCTGAGTGCCGCATCGAGATTCGACAGCGGTTCGTCAAACAAAAAAACCTCGGGTTTGCGTACGATCGCGCGACCAATGGCGACGCGCTGGCGCTGGCCACCGGACAAATCTTTCGGCTTGCGCTGCAACAGGTGTTCGATATGCAGAATCTTCGCCGCATTGTTGACGGCAGCGTCGATCTCGGCCTGCGGCATCTTCGCGAGCTTCAGGCCAAACGCCATGTTGTCGAACAAATTCATGTGCGGATAGAGCGCGTAGGATTGAAACACCATCGCGATGCCGCGCTCGGCGGGCGGAATATCGTTGACGACTTTACCGCCTATCGAAAGTGTGCCGCCGGTGATCTCCTCGAGCCCGGCGATGGTGCGCAACAACGTGGATTTGCCGCAGCCGGAGGGGCCGACGAATACCATGAATTCGCCGTCGTGCACCTCGAGATTGATATCGCGCAGCACATGAACGTCGTCGTAGGACTTTTGGACGTTGACCAATCGCACGTCTGCCATGGCAGCCTCACTCCTCAGCTCGCCATGCGCCGCTCGTGGTGACGGCGAATAGCGTGATTTTTATCGAGAAACGATCTCGGTTCATTCGGATCTTGCGTCCGATAAGTAATAAATATACAACAATTCCCGCCAAGCTACAATGCCCGTACCAACCGATGAAAACATCTAATACTTAATAAAAACAACTAGATAGTTGAAATTTCGCAAATGGAAAATGTAGGATAACTACATGAAATATCGAAAACCATGTTAACATTGACGCGGTATTGATTCAATGCCGCGCAGGGTCGGCACATGATGTCGACCGTATTGGTAAAGGCAGCCAGGGTCGCACGTCATTCAGAAGCCGCCGCGACCCGCGATATAAGGAACATTACATGACAAATTCGATTCGAACCAAAGTCGCCGCCGCACTTCAAAGTGCGCGCGGCAAAGACGCATCCGCGCCCAGTGAACGATTTCGCGCGGACTATCAGCGCACGCTCGCACAAAGAAGCGATGCGGACAGCCCGCTCGCCCACGTGCATGCGGTCGCCACCGCGAGCTGCGGAATGCTTGCCGACCGCTGGGCGATCACTCAAGCCGAAGATGCCGGCCGCACGCAAGGCCGGCGCGTGCATTACCTCTCAATGGAATTCCTGATGGGGCGCGCGATGAACAACGCGCTCGCGGCCTTGAAACTGGAACAAACCCTGCCCAAGGTTTTTGAAAAACAGGGTCCGAAGCTTTCGCAAGTCAAGGAAAGCGAAGCCGACGCAGCACTCGGCAACGGCGGGCTTGGCCGTTTGGCGGCGTGCTTTCTCGATTCATTCGCGACCATCGGCCTGCCCTCGTTTGGCTATGGCTTGCGCTATGAAAACGGCATGTTCGCGCAGCGCATTCAGGATGGCCACCAAGTCGAAGCGCCGGATGAGTGGTTGACGCATGGCAACCCCTGGGAACATCAACGCCACGAGTTGAAATATGCCGTGGGCTTCGGTGGCGTGGTGAGCGGTGAAGGCGGCGTGCGCCGTTGGCGTCCAGCCGAACAATTGATGGCGAGCGCTTATGATTTTGTGGTGCCGGGCCACAACACCGAGCGCGTCTCGACCTTGCGTCAATGGCACGCGTCGGCATTGCGTCCGATCGATCTGGCCGTGTTTTTTCGCGGCGATCATGCGGGTGCTGCGGCACATCGCCAATCGGCGGATACGCTTAACTGGGTGCTCTATCCCGACGACAGTACGCGCGCGGGCCGCGAATTGCGTCTGCGTCAGGAATACTTTCTGGTGAGCGCCTCGCTGCAAGATATGCTCCTGCGCCACCTGCGCGAACAACGCGACATCGCCTCCTTCGGTCGTTGGAATGCGGTGCATTTGAACGATACCCATCCGGCGCTGGCACCGGCCGAGCTGATGCGATTGCTGCTCGATGAATACGGCCTCGCATGGGACGACGCATGGAAGATC
>JANOKK010000679.1:0-2318 GCA_031419255.1 Betaproteobacteria bacterium | reverse complement strand
CGAGGCGTAGCGATCCGGATTGATTTCCGCTGGCACGCCATCGGGATAGGATTCCAGCCAGATTCGATTCACGTTGGGGGTGACGATTTCCATCGGTATGGCTCCTCGGGTACGTTTTTGCGCGATCTTGTGTGGCTACGCGCAGTATTTTTTAGGCTTTGACAATATTAGCCTAATGCTCTCGCCTTTTTCCAGAAAGCCACGGTCTAGTATGTTTACTCTAATGGTTACGACTACCATTTGCTCATGCGTTGCGAGGCTGGCATCGCGAACCGGATTGCTTTCAGCCGCCTACAATTTCCGAGCCAGCAATTTAACCCCTCGAAGGAGATCAATATCATGGCATCCAGACTCAAGAAAACCATTCGTTCCACCCAATCCACCAACCCGGTTGGCGATCTCGCCGGCAAACTTGGTGCTATTGCTTCCAGCCTCGGTTCGCAGCCTTCCGCGAAGCAAGTCATGGAATCCGCGCAGCAAATCTGGCTCGCTGGTCTTGGCGCATTTTCCAAAGCGCAGGACGAGGGCAAGAAAGTATTTGAGACCTTGGTAAAACAAGGCGAACAACTCGAACAGCAAACCCGTACCGTCGCCGAAGCCACCCTTGAAACCGCGAAAGAACAGGCGAGCAAGACGTTTCAAATGGCATCGGGGAAATTCGACAAACTCGAACAGGTGTTCGAGACCCGCGTTCACAATTCCCTGAACCGTCTGGGCGTGCTCACGAGCAAGGATGTCGAAGCACTGTCGAAACAGGTTAGCGAACTCTCCGACGCGGTGCGTGCCTTGCTCGCCCAGGAAAAACGTGCCGGTGCTCGCCCCGCCGCGAAGAAACCAGCAGCCAAAGCGGTCGCCAGGAAATCCGTCGCGAAGAAGCCTGCCGCGCGCACCAAGCGCCGCTAAGCGCCAAATCGGCGTCGCCACTTAAAGAAGTGGCCGCCATCGTCTCCTCCTCGTCCTGCTTACAGGACGATTCGCCCCGAAATCGCAAGGTTTCGGGGCTTTTTTTTTGGCGGATTAGGACTGAGCGATGGAGATTGAACGCGACAAGACGTTGACAAAAAACCGCTGCACACGCCGCGCGTTTAGTGCCAAATTGATCGCACTACTTTGTCAACGCCACCCTCAACACCTCCAACGCACCCGGATCCTCGATCGTGGTGAGATCCCCGGTGTCACGCCCTTCGCACAAGGCTTGAATCGCCCTGCGCAGTAATTTCCCCGAGCGTGTCTTCGGCAATGCGGTGACGAAGTAAACATGCGCCGGTCGGCCGATCGCGCCGAGGGCTCTGTCCACCGTCGCCATGACTTCTTTTTCATGCGCGGCGGCGAGTTCGGGGGTGGCGGTTTTGGAAACGTCCTTTACCACCGCGAATGCGATCGGTACCTGGCCTTTGATTGGGTCCGCGACACCCACCACTGCCACTTCGGCAATGTTGGAATGATTCTGCACGGCCTCTTCGATTTCGCGTGTACCCAAGCGGTGGCCGGCGACGTTGATAACATCATCGGTGCGGCCCATGATGAAGTAGTAGCCGTCCTTGTCGCGGGTGGCCCAATCAAAGGTGGTGTAGACCTGCTCGTCTTTGAATTGCGAGAAATAGGTTTTGACGAAGCGTTCATCGTCGCCCCAGATGGTGGTCATGCAGCCGGGTGGCATCGGTGGCACGATGCACAGCACGCCTTTCTCGTCGGCGGCGACCGGCTTGCCGGTTTCTTCGTGCTTCAATTTCAGGTGATAGCCGTAGGTGGCGAAGCTCGGTGAGCCGAGTTTGCGCGGCGTGTCTTCGATGCCGGGTTGTGCCGAGAGAATTGGCCAGCCGGTTTCGGTTTGCCAGTAGTTGTCGATAACGGCCACGCCCAATCCCTTTTCGATCCAATCCGAGGTCGGCTGGTCGAGCGGTTCGCCGGCGAGGAATAAATATCGCAGCGATGAGAGGTCGTATTTGGTGAGGAAAGAAATATCCTGCTTCTTCAACACGCGGATCGCGGTGGGCGAAGAAAACATCACCGAGACTTTGTAGTGCTGAACAATATTCCACCACACGCCGGGGTCGGGTCGCAGCGGCACACCGTCGTACATGATGGTGGTTGAACCATTGATCAGTGGACCATAGATGATGTACGAGTGCCCCACAACCCAGCCGATGTCGGAGGTGCAAAAATAAGTTTCACCGGGCGCGCAAGCGTAGATGTACGGCATCGACGCCGCGAGCGCGACTGCGTAGCCGCCAGTGTCGCGCTGAACGCCCTTGGGTTTACCGGTCGTGCCGCTGGTATAGAGGATATAGCTCGGGTGCGAAGATTCCACCCATTCG
>JANOKK010000678.1:0-2895 GCA_031419255.1 Betaproteobacteria bacterium | reverse complement strand
TCCACGGAATCATCAGCGCGCCTACCGGATGGCCGACGAACAGGAATTCCATTTCGCTGCGGCAATCGACGAACACGGCCGTCGGCTCCTTTTTCAGGAAATCGAAGGCTTGCTGCGGCGTGAGATGATCCATGGCTATTCCATTTCAGAGCGCGGCGATTGGCTGCGCTTCATAGTTGTTTCGACAATGAATTATAGCGATGCGCATCACCCGGCCAGACGCCAGATGAGATAATCGCTTATCCACCTTTGAGAATAAATTCATGAACGCCCCCGACGCCTTTCTCGCACTCGACGCCCTCATCGCCCAGCACGCCGACCGACTTAACGAAAAAGTGATCGCATGGCGGCGCGACTTGCATGCCAATCCGGAATTGGGCAATCGCGAATTTCGCACTGGCAAATTGGTCGCCACTCATTTGAAATCGCTCGGCTTCGATGAAGTGAAAGAACAAGTCGCGTACACCGGCGTCGTCGGTATTTTGAAGGGAGTCAAACCTGGCCCCTGCGTCGCTCTGCGCGCCGACATGGATGGCCTGCCGGTGACGGAAGAAACCGACGTGCCTTTCAAGAGCGTGGCGCGTGCCGAATGGAGCGACGTGGAATCCGGCGTCATGCACGCCTGCGGCCACGATACCCATGTCGCGATACTGATGGGTGTGGCGGAAATTCTCGCCGGCATGCGTGCCGAGATTTGCGGCACCGTGAAATTCATTTTTCAGCCGGCCGAAGAAATGCCGCCGCCCGGCGAGGAAGGTGGCGCGCAACTGATGATCAAGGAAGGCTGCCTGCAAAACCCGAAAGTGGACGCCATTTTCGGCTTGCACATCACTTCCAAAATGCATGCGGGAAAGATCGGCTATCGCGCCGGGCCGTTCATGGCGAGCGCGGATACATTCAAGATTTTCCTGCGCGGCAATCAAACGCATGGCGCACAGCCGTGGTCGGGGGTGGACCCGATCGTGGTGGGTTCGCAGATCGTGATGGGCTTGCAAACGATCGTGTCGCGAAAATTGAATCTGACCGAAGAGCCCTCAGTCGTTACCGTCGGCAGTTTTCATGCCGGCAACCGCAGCAACATCATTCCCGATGAAGCAAAAATGGAAGGCACCATTCGCACGTTCGATGAAAAGCATCGCAGCGATATTCACGAATTCATCCAGAAAATTTCCACACTGATCGCCGAATCCGGCGACGCGAAAGCGCACGTGCATATCACACCGGGTTATCCCGTCACCGTCAACAACGCGCCGCTGACCGAATGGGCGATTCCCGTATTGAAACGTGCCGCCGGCGACGAAAATGTCGGCCAATGCCCGAAAACCTGCGGCGCGGAAGATTTCGCGTTTTATCAACAACAGGTTCCGGGCTTGTTCTTCAATATCGGTTGCACACCGCCCGACAAACTTTGCAAAACCGCGCCATCGAATCACAGCCCGCGGTTTTATGTCGATGAGAGTGGTTTAAAGGTTGGGGTGAAAGCGTTGACGACGTTGGCGCTTGCGTGGCTGGCAAGTCCATACCCAAACGCGTAAAATGTGCGTATGCGCCGATTTGACCGGAACGAAGGTTCCTTCAGCTTGCGGGCGCGGGGTGAAATGTGTGGTGGTGAACCCTAAATCCGGCTAAAGCGAGACAGCGATTTCCAATGAAACCTGTCCCGATTCGCGGGCGGGTTTTTTTGTTTATGGAGTGAAGATGTTGCAATACCGGCGAATTCCTGGTGCGATTCTCATGGGCACGCTCATCGCGACAATGTCGCTTGCCGCGCTCGCGCAACCGGTCGCGCCTAAATTGTCGGAGGGCGAAAAGCTCTCAGCCATCGCCGAGCGATATTTTCAGGACAATTTGGCGCTGAACCCGCTTAGTGGTTCGCAAATCACCGGCGAGGCGAAATACGAAGGCGAACTCGCCATCGATATCGCACCCACGCATCGCGTCATGCAGCGCGCTCTCTACCAGCGCGTGCAGCGCGAAGTGACGGCGTTGAATGCGAAATTGCTGTCGCCGGCGGATCAATTGACGCGCGCGCTGCTGGACGACGAAGTGACATCGCGCCTTGGATTGATGCGCTTTCCCGAAGACTTGATGCCGCTCGATCAGTATGGCAGTTTGCCTGTGCAAATTGCGCAATACGGTGCGGGGCAGGATATCCAGCCGCTGAAGACGGTCGTCAACTATCAAAATTATTTGAAGCGGCTCGACAAGTTGCCAGAATGGATCGATCGGGCAATCGTCAATATGCGCGCAGGGATTGAACGCGGCATTGTGCCGCCGAGAGCGCTGATCGAGAGCGGCGTGCCCGCCATGCAGGCGCTCACGACCAAAGATTTCGACAAGAACGCGTTCACGCTCGCGATCCGCAATTTTCCGATGTCATTTTCGGCGGCGGAAAAGGAAAAACTTGCGGCCGACTATCGTGAAGCCATTGAGTCGCGGCTCATTCCTGCGATGACGAAATTGGTCGCGTTTGTCGAAACCGAATACCTGCCCAAGTGCCGTGCGACGGTGGGGCTCGATCAGTTGCCTAACGGCAAAGTCTGGTACGAGACATTGCTTCGCTATTACACCACCACCAAACTGAAACCCGACGAAGTGCATGCGCTTGGTCTGAAAGAAGTTGCCCGCATTCGGCGTGAGATGGAGAAGGTCAAGGCCGCCTACAAATTCAAAGGCACGTTGAGCGAATTTTTCAAATGGCATGAATCGCAACCGCAACATCGGCCCTTCAAGACCGAGCAGGACGTGCTCGATGCCTACGCGGCACTCAACAAGAAAATTCTCGGCAAACTGCCGCAATTATTTGGCCGCGCACCGAAAGCACCACTGGAGATTCGCGCCGAACCGGAACTGACACGCGCCACCAACTGCTCGTGCAGATTCGCGGCCCGCTCG
>JANOKK010000677.1:0-3782 GCA_031419255.1 Betaproteobacteria bacterium | reverse complement strand
CACGATTTCTGGTTCGGAACTTCTCTGCGGCGAGATCCTTCGCGTTGCTCAGGATGACAGCGGTATTGAGCGCGCAGTATGTTCAGCTCCCGCCAATCGACAACCGGAAACTCTCCTGAATCTGTTTCCGCCAACTCACCGCCACACCTGCGGTCTCCGCAAATTTCCGCCAACGACCCACCGCCGCCGACACCCCGGCGAGAATGGTTTCCGCCCGCCCCCGCTTCATCAACGCACTCTTCGCGCACGCACGAAAATCGGCGAGCGTAAATCCATCGCGCTTGCCATTCATCGTCATCTGATGCGTCGCCGTCCATGCACCCGTTGGGTTGTGGCTGTACGTCACATCGAACGCGGGGGCGAGCGACCATTGGCCGGTTTTATCCATCAGGAACGCGATGTTCTTGACATGGTCATCCTGATTGCGCGCGATGATATTAAAGGTCATGCGGCGGAATTGCTCTTCGATTGCGGCCATCGGCAGGCCGAGTCGGCGGATGGTGAAAAGTGCATGCTCGTACGAGTGCGCGCCGGCCTGATTGAAATCGAGATGCGTGATCGCGCCCAGCGATTGCATGTGTAATTTTTCGCCGTTGTGCAATCGATCGAAACGCCGCGTCATGAAATGCCGGCGGCCGTTTTCTTCGAGTATCCGGCAATCACTCATGGAGATGCCCGCCGCGCGCGCCATCAGGTGGTACGCGTATTCGATGACACCATAGCCTTTCGGATCTTCGAGTTCCTTGTCCTTGTTGCCGCTAACGCCATCGAATTTCAAAAGCCAATATTCGAATCCTTCCCCTGCAGCGATCTGGCCGGATCGCACTTCATTGGTGACAGGATTCCACGCGATCACGGCTTTGGCGCGCGCGCCGCCGGCCGAGGTGCCGACGGCCAAAATATCTTTCAACGCTTTTTCGCGCGCCGCAGTATGGACATTCCCCGTCACCGATTGACGGTGCGCGAGTACGTCGGACGCAAGCGCAACCAAATGGTCGATGTCAATCGCATGCGCGGCGCGCGGGCGAGGGCCGGTCATTGGCGCGAACTCCAGCGCGCCCATGCCGCGTGTGCCGATATAGCAAAGACGCTCGACGGCATCGAAGCTCGCGGGCGCGCGGCCTTGCGTGGCGAGCCAGGCATCGATCAATGCATTGCCGAAACGATCCGGCAATGAATCCGCGAGCAGGCCAGGCAATCCGTGGAAGGTGTTTCTTGGCAATGCGGGGAATGTGTGGACGCCGGTGGACAGCGGCATCATCAATGGCGAGACCTCGATGCCGCTCTCGACGAAGGCGGGCTCGTATTCAAACGTCGCGCTATTGGTTCCGGCGCTCCCGGGTGCGATGGAGACGGCACCGATGTTGCGGCCCCACAGGCGCACGCGCGCGACGGTCATTTTTCACCCCAGGTCCATTTTTTGGGCGCGGTGGCGGTGGTGCGTGCAGTGTTGGTCATTGCGCCACCGATATTTTCACTGGCGATCAATGCGGAACTCGTGTGTGGTTTTGCGCCACCGCGTTTGCCTTGCGCACGTTGACGTTGTCGGCCCGCGAGTTTTAGTTGCGCGATTGGACTGGGCAGGGGTGGCGGAATCAGGGCTTCGAATCCATCAAGTAACCCCAGCACGCGGCAAACGCGGATGAATCCCGACAACTGCGCGGCAACTTCGCCGGATTCCATTCGCTCAAGACTGCGCTTTGAAATTCCCGCCTGTTCGGCGAGCGCGGCCTGCGTCAAATTATTCGCCAATCGCGTCGCCGTGAGGCGCACGCCGAGTTCACGCAGCAGCGCCTCATCTGTCTGTAATGCATCAATTCTCATGGTTCGCCTATTATGGCGATTATTTACGAGTTGTCAATGTAACTCGCCGTTTTCGACGATTAAATATATATCGTCGTAATTGGCGTTTTATAACAATAAATACGTTTATATCGTCTATTTATACGATTTACATAAAACATATATACAAATTGGCAACACACGCCAATGCGAAAAAATCACGTGCGCCAAAACAAAATTTTGGCTGCAATGGATGGAAAATCTCGCCCTCATCCCGCCCTCGCAAAATCGGCCCGCACCGCAAGATACTTTTCTCCCTCGGGCGAAATATTTTCCATGACAATTTCAATTGCGTTAACGTCGCGAACGCCCACTTCGATAGTCCAACCCCAATCGGGGCCGGGCGGTGCGGCATAACTGCCGCGCACCAAAAATTTGTTTGCACCCTCAATGGCACCGGTGCATTGCATCAATCGCGCATTCATGTGCCAGGAATCGCCCCATGCGGCGCTGGCGACATTCGCTTTCTCGTCATAACAAAGCAGCAACACGCCTTCATGCGGCAGACCTTCGTACTTCCACGTGTAGACGCACATCAAGAGCGCCTCTCGCGCGACCTTGGCGATGGTCATGCGCGACGCCGAACGCAATTCCGGTCCGGATTCACCGCTGAGATAAAGGCGTTTGGTGCCTTTCCATTCGCCGGAAAGTTGCGCGAAATTCGCGGGTAGCGGCATGATGTCTCCTTTGCGAAGGTTGCCTATTTTAGCCAAGCGACCGCGCCTTTCTGGTCTGATCAAAGACGCAAGTCAGAAGTGCATTGTCATCCTGAGCGCAGCGAAGGATCTCGTTGCAATGAGATCCTTCGCTGCGCTCAGGATGACAATGGCATTTAAAGCGAAATAAAATGCCATCGTCGCCAGAAAAAGCGTCGAGCCACAAATCGGTCGAGCCAAAAGGACGCCACCATGCGTCCCACACAGCACTGGCATTTGTTTGTCTCGCGACCGTTACGACTACGTGTGTCTTGCCGAACATCAAAAGCGCGGCTGGACATTCCTGCAGTCGCACTGGTATCTCACCGCGTTCTACATTATTCCCTGGGTGATATTGCCGCCGATTGCGTGGTGGGTCACGTCGATGCGCCGCGCCATTCGCTAGCCAGCAACCCGTACAACGCGCTGTCGGAGATCTCACCGCCGACAATCCAGCGTTCGCGCAGCAACCCTTCGTGCGTGAAACCGAGGCGCGCCAATGACTTCGCCGACTCCGCATTGCGCGGATCGATATCGGCCTCCAGCCGATGCAAAAGCATGACCCGAAATGCATGATCGACGAGCGCCCGCATCGCCTCATGCATGTAGCCATTTCCCCAGTACGAACGGCCCAACGCGTAGCCCACTTCCGCCCGGCGATTCTGCGCATGGAAGTTCCACAGCGTGCAGGTGCCGATCATTTGCGGATCGGATTTGCGCGTGATCGCGAATTGAAACAAGGTACCGCTCTCGTATTGCGCGAGGATCTCGGCGATTTTTTCCTCCGCTTGACTCAATTTCGTCAGCGACGGCGACCCCCAATAACGCGTGACATCGGCGTCGGAGAAAATACTGAAGAAAGATGGCGCGTCAGCCGCCGTGATTCGGCGCAGCGTCAGGCGATCAGTGGTGAATGTGGTCGTCGCGTTTTCAATATTCATCTTCGCCTACTGCCCGTTCGCCCTGAGCCTGTCGAAGGGCTGGATGTACGAAGCCCTTCGACAGGCTCAGGGCGAACGGGGAAATTTGACTATACAAATCGTGCTGCGGCCAGTACAAACTTACCGCACACCCGCCAACACCAACGCCACTGCCGCCGTTAACTTCTTCGCATACGGCACGTGCAAAAATTCATTCGGCCCGTGCGCATTCGATTTCGGCCCGAGCACGCCGGTGACGAGCATTTGCGCCTTCGGAAATTTCACGCCGAGCATGCCCATGAAAGGTATGGTGCCGCCCTCGCCC
>JANOKK010000676.1:0-1553 GCA_031419255.1 Betaproteobacteria bacterium | reverse complement strand
TGGATCCCGGACTAAATCCGGGATGACAGAATCGAAGAAACCGCCGCCTCCATCGAGGCGGCGGTTTTCATTTGTACACCAGTTATCCACAGTAAATACACCGGCTTTTCCGTTGTGTGGCATATTGGTCGGTGACAGAATTCACGGTTCACAAGGTTCGACGCGATCCCCACCACCCGACAAAAAAATCAAGACCACAACCGAATGGCCGCCAATCCCAACCACCTGTCGATGTACTCCCACGAGGCGGGCGAAACACAGATTTCATCGCTGAAACTGCCGCCGCATTCCATCGAGGCTGAACAATCGGTACTCGGTGGTTTGCTGCTCAATAATGAAGCCTGGGATCGCGTCGGCGACATCGTCAGCGACGAGGATTTCTACCGCGACGATCACCGCCGTATCTATCGGCATATCTCGAAACTGATCGAGAACAACAAGCCAGCCGATGTGTTGACCACGTCGGAATCATTGCAGCTTGCTGGCGAGCTACAAGGCGTCGGCGGTATCGCCTACATGCAAAGCCTTTCCGAAGGCACGCCGAGTGCCGTCAATATCCGCCTCTACGCCGAGATCGTGCGCGAACGCGCCATCACCCGCCGTCTCGCGCGCGTGGGCGAGGAAATCGCCGATGCGGCGTACTCGCCAAATGGCCGCGAAGCGCGCCAATTGCTCGATGAGGCAGAGAAGAAAGTTTTCGATATTGCCGAGATGGGCCGCAAACAAGGGCAGGGTTTTTTGTCCATGTCGGGTTTGCTATCGGACGTCATGACACGGCTGGACGAGCTTTCCAAGAACCCTTCTGCTGTGACCGGTGTCGCGACCGGATTTGTCGATCTCGATGAAAAAACCTCGGGCATGCAACCCGGCGATCTGGTGATCGTTGCGGGTCGCCCGTCGATGGGCAAGACCGCGTTCTCGCTCAACATCGCCGAGCACGTTGCACTTAAACTTGGGTTGCCGGTTTTGATTTTTTCGATGGAGATGGGCGGCACGCAAATTGCCGGTCGTTTCTTGAGCTCGGTGTCGAAAGTCGATCAACAGCGGTTACGCACGGGCCGCCTCGATGGCCGTGATTGGGACAGCCTCAATCAGGCGCTCACTAAATTGAACGATGCGCCGATCCAGGTTGATGAATCTGCGGCATTGAACGCGCTTGAACTGCGTGCCCGCGCGCGCCGCATGTGGCGGCAGTACGGCGGCCTCGGCATGATCGTGGTCGATTACCTGCAACTGATGTCGGCTTCATCGTCCAACGGCGAAAACCGCGCGACGGAAATTTCCGAAATTTCACGTTCGCTGAAAGCGCTCGCCAAGGAATTGAAAGTGCCGGTGGTCGCATTGTCGCAGTTGAACCGCTCGCTCGAACAACGCCCGAATAAACGCCCCGTGATGTCGGACTTGCGCGAGTCCGGTGCCATCGAGCAGGATGCCGACGTGATTTTGTTTATCTACCGCGACGAAGTCTACAACCCCGAAAGTGCCGATAAAGGCGCGGCCGAAATCATCATCGGCAAACAGCGTAACGGCCCGATCGGTACGGTGAAATTGAC
>JANOKK010000675.1:0-4897 GCA_031419255.1 Betaproteobacteria bacterium | reverse complement strand
CGGCTCTTACAGCTGGGTCGTTCCGACGAGCCAGGCTCTCGGCTCCAACTGCCGCATCCGGGTCACCAGTGTGGAAACGCCATCCACTTTCGGCTCCATGACGTAATCGACGCGATCACGGTTCAGATGCTTGCGGATGGTGGCATCGAAGGCGCGTAAAGCAGACAAGGTATTTTCATCCTGGAGGCGATTGCGTCTGTCGCGATCAGGTTCTTCTTCCTTGGTTGGGTGCTCGGCAGCCTCCACCTTCTCAAGCGACAGCATGGGCTGAAAGTGCATTACACGCGCGAAACCCTGCCCTTCCGCCGGCGCGCCGCCTAGCACCAGCACATCCAATGTTGTGTCGCCAGCGTTGCCGAATGCAATGTCCCCATCGGCATCATCGAAAATCACCAATTGTCCCGTCGTCGCCGACTGGCCGGAAAACGTCGCATCACCCGCAATCACGTACGCGGCAATTTCGACACCGGCAGATATTGTTGCATTGAACGTTCTACCTGGCGCCAACGCAACATGCCAAAGCAACAAAGGCATCAGCGTCTCCGCCGGGCCCTCATTCGATGCATAGTCACCCGCAACCACGCGCACATTTCCGCCGTCGAAGGCGACTTCAGGAATCGTGGACGCATCAATGCGCTGATAGCGTGGCGGCATCTGTTTTAGCGCGCGCGGCAACGTCGTCCACAATTGGATGCCATGCATGGTCATCTCAGCTTCGTTGTCGGCCAACGGTGCCTCGGCGTGAATGATGCCGCGTCCCGACGTCATCCATTGCGCGCCACCCGCACCGACGATGCCAACGTGCCCTGCCGAATCGCGATGGCGGTTTTTGCCAGAGAGCAGATACGTGACCGTCTCAATGCCCGCATGCGGATGCGGCCCGACGCCATCTTTGCTCGGCGTCACGCGGAACGGACCGAAGTGATCGAGAAACACCCACGGGCCCACCGATTTGCGTTTGCCTTCCGGTAGCGCGCGGCGAACGGTGAACGTACCCACGGGCGCTACGTGCGAATCGATGATGCGGTCAATTTTTCTCATGGTCAAACGCAACTACATGTTGAGATCGAACACCAGCACATCCGCATCCGACGCTTTCTCCAGCACGATGTCGGCCGGCCCGGAAAGTTTCATCGCGTCGCCCGCTTCCATCGAAACGCCATTCACGGTCAATCGGCCTTTCGCGACATGCACGTAGCCCAATCGCCCTGCTGCCAGCGAGAGACCGGCTCGCTCATTGCCATCGAGCAGTGCTGCATACAGCGAAGCGTTCTGATGAATCAACACCGAGCCCTCGTGGCCATCCCATGACGCGATCAAGCGCAAGCGTCCGCGTTTCGACGCCACGTCGAAATGCTTCTCCTCATACGATGGCTTGATGCCAGTGACGTTTGGCTGTATCCAGATTTGCAGAAAATGTGTGACGCCATCCTTGGAGTGATTGAATTCGCTATGCGTGACGCCGGTGCCGGCACTCATGCGCTGCACGTCGCCGGGCCGGATCGTCGAGCCATTACCCATGTTGTCCTTGTGCGCGAGCGCGCCATCGAGCACATAGCTGATGATTTCCATGTCGCGGTGGCCATGCGTGCCGAATCCCATCCCGGCGGCAACGCGGTCTTCATTGATCACGCGTAACGGGCCAAAGCCCATGTGTGCCGGATCGTGGTAATCGGCAAAGGAAAAGCTGTGGAAACTTTTCAGCCAGCCGTGGTCGGCGACGCCGCGATCGCTGGCGCGGCGCAATTCGAATTTTTGTTCGGACATGATGATGGCCTCGATTTACTCACTTGAATTGTTAGATTTTGCATTTGGTGGCGAACCCGGCAAATTTCAATGTCGCAACAAAAAATTCCAATACTGGCGGGCGTTTCCGGGCATTTATGCTCCAGGAACCGCACCAGTATTGGAGTTTCGCCGTGGGAACTTCTATCAACCTATAATTATGTCGCCCCGGATTTAGTCCTGGGGTAAGGCGGGGAATTCGCAGCGCATGCGCTGCGCCCGCTGAACGCCAAGCCAATGCACTGGCTTGGCCTAATTTTCACTGCAACTCAATAGGTTACAAAACTTGGGTACCGGCCTTCGCCGGTACGACAGGGGTTAATAGAAATTCCCTTGTCTGAACCAAGATCGCGCAAGTTTCAGCTTCGTTCTCACGCATTCAGATTGCCCGGCAATTGGAAATCGCCATTCGCGTCTGCCGCAAGGTCAAAATGCCGCACAATTGCCCGCAACGGTATCGGCACATAACTGTGTGGAAAAATCGCGCCGCTGCCGGTCAAATCTTCGCGGATCACCGGCACGTCAAGCAGGCTCTCATCGATTTCAAGTAACACCAGCCCGGTCTTTCCCCGGTAGTATTTGTTCGCGGTGCGCAATATTTGATGCAATGCCGAGATATGGATGAATCCCTCGGCGGCCAAGTCCGCGCTGGCAAAAACGCCACTCTCAACGGCGCGACGCCAATCGATGGAATCTGCGATGCGATAAATCATGGCGCATGAAAAATTATTTGAATGAACCACGCTAACACAAAATACGTCGGTCGCTTCGCGCCCTCGCCCACCGGGCCGCTGCACTTCGGCTCGCTGGTCGCCGCTGTCGCGAGTTACCTCGATGCGCGCTCGCATGGCGGTGTTTGGTTGGTGCGCATCGAGGATGTCGATACCACGCGTTGCAAGCCGCACTTTACCGATGCGATTCTCGCCACGTTGAAAGCGTTCGGCCTCCATTGGGATGGCGAAGTGATGGTGCAAAGCCGTCGTGCTCACCACTACCAGACCGTACACGATCAACTCGCCGCAAAGAACCTCACCTTTGCCTGTGCCTGCTCGCGCAAGGAAATCGCCGATTCGGCGATTGCGGGCATCGAAGGGCCGGTGTATCCCGGAATCTGCCGCGAACTTAAGTTGCCGCCACACGGCAACGCCATCCGCGTGCGCACGATGTCGGGAGAAATTTGTTTTGCCGATCGCGTGCAGGGTGTTTGCGGCCAACGACTCGAGACTGATATCGGCGATTTTGTCCTGAAGCGGCGCGATGGTTTATTCGCCTACCAATTGGCGGTGGTTGTTGACGATGCCGACCAAGGCATCACCCACATCGTGCGCGGTGCCGATCTGCTGGATTCGACCGCGCGGCAGATTTACCTGCAACAGTTATTGACGTTGCCGACGCCCGTCTACTTGCACTTTCCGGTGGTGGTCAACGAGCTCGGCCAAAAACTTTCCAAGCAGACCCTGGCACCGGCAATTGCCACGGCGGATGCCTGCAATTTGCTGCGCGATGCGCTGAATCATCTCGGCCAATCATTGCCGAACCCGCGCCCTGCAACGCCCGCTGCCTGGCTGGCGACGGCCGCGCGACACTGGAACGTCGAGGCCATTCCCAAGCTGCGATCGCGCGTAGGGACGTCAACGGCCTGACCGTCGTCGGTCACATTTCGTCAAACAAACCTGCATTCCATCGGCGTAAACTCCATTCGATAAATCCAAATATGCGTTTCGTCGCATCAAAATAGCGATACATACCGGGTTGGCGCACATTGTCGCCTTCCCATAGCGAACCCCACGAAGGTCACCATGCTATTCAAACACTCTCCGTCCACTGCTCTGGGCACCACCGTCAATCGCCGTCGCGGCTGGGTAAAACTCACCGTCGCGGTGATCCTCGCCGTCATTGGCATCGGATCGCTGGTCGCGTGGCGCGCCAGTTCGGCGACCAAGGACGAAAAGAAAGACGATGCCAACAAGGTATTTGAGCTGTCCGCCAATGATGTCGCCACGATGAGCCCACAAAACCTGGGCCTGGTGATTCCAGTCTCAGGCTCCGTGCGGCCGGTATTGCAGGCGATGGTGAAGTCGAAGGTATCGGGCGAAATTGCGCAAGTCCATGTGCGCGAAGGCGAGCGCGTCAGCGCCGGCCAGGCACTGGTGTCGATCGATACCGCCGATCTACGTGCCCGCCACGACACCCAACTGGCGATGCTCGCGGAGAGCAAAGCCAAACTGGATCTGGCGAAGAAAAATGAGGCCAACAACCGCGCGCTGCTCGCCAAAAATTTTATTTCGCAAACCGCGTTCGACAACGTGGCAAGCGGCCTCGAAGTTTCCGAATCGAATTACAAATCGATGACTGCGCAAGCGGCAATCACGCAACGCGCATTGGCCGATGCGCAAGTGCGCGCGCCGTTCGCCGGCATCGTCGCCAAGCGGGCGGTGAACGTGGGCGAGAAAGTCACGGCGGATGCGTCGGTGATGCACATTGTTGACCTGTCGAAAATGGAACTGGAAGCACCGGTGCCGGTATCGGATATTCCCAGCGTAAAAGTTGGGCAGGAAATCGCGTTTAAAGTCGATGGTTTCAACGAGCGCGAATTCAAGGGCAAGATCGAGCGCATCAATCCTTCTGCCGAAGCCGGTTCGCGGACCATTTCCATTTTTGTGACCCTGCCGAATGGCGATGGCGCACTCAAAGGCGGCATGTTCGCCAACGGCACGCTGGCAGCGGCCAGCCGCTCGACCGTGGAAGCGGTGCCGATCGCGGCCGTGATTTCGGAAGGCGGGCAGTCATTTGTCTTCACGCTGAAAGACGGCAAAGTGGAACGTAAACCCATCACACCGGGCAATCGCAGCGTCGAACTAGGGCTTGTCGAAGTGCGCGCGGGCCTGTCGCCGGGCGCGCAAGTGATCACCGTCAAAGCCGATGGACTGAAGCATGGCTCGAAGGTTGCGGTCAGAGCGCCTGGTTTGGGCCCGGCCCCGGCGGTGCAGCCGGCATCGAAGCCGAAAACGTCGGCAGAGGCAACCTCGGTCGCAAAATCGTAGGTGATTTTCAATGTCATCCCGGTATTGTTTGGCTAGCCAAAATTAGACCGTTCGCCCTGAGTTTGTCG
>JANOKK010000674.1:0-2547 GCA_031419255.1 Betaproteobacteria bacterium | reverse complement strand
CCCCACACCTGGCCTCCCGGGTGGCCACGCTCCTCTTTGCCCACCCTACGCTTGCTTCGTTTGCGAATCTGGTGGCATGCTGGTCGTGAAGGGCAAAGGTGAAATGCCCGTTTGGTTCGTTCTGGATAACCATATTGCAGTGAAGCCCAAAGTCTCTCAGGATGCGTGTGTGCAATGAAAATCTTTCTGAAGGTACTCGCGGTATTGGTCGGTCTTGGCGTATTGCTGACCGCCGGTTCCGTGGCGTGGCACTGGCAACCGGATCGCAGCGTTACAGACCTGAAGGCGCGCTGGGCACCGCCGCCATCGGTATATGTCGAGGTCGCCGGTATGCAAGTGCACATGCGCGACGAAGGTGTGCGCGACGATCCGCTGCCAATCGTGTTGTTGCACGGCACCTCGGCCAGCCTGCACACCTGGGATGGCTGGGTCGACGGGCTCAAGCCGACGCGGCGGCTGATCCGCCTCGATCTGCCGGGGTATGGCTTGACCGGACCTTTTCCAGACCATAACTATCGCAGCGATCATTACGCAACATTCATGCATGCGTTCCTGGATAAGCTGGGCATCGAGCGCTGTGTGCTGGTGGGGAATTCCTTCGGTGGCCAGATCGCGATTGTCACCGCGCTGGCCAAGCCTGCGCGCGTCGAGCGTCTGGTATTGGTCGATTCATCGGGGTACCCGCTCGCTCCCAAGTCGATTCCAATGGGTTTTCTCATGGCACGCATGCCGCTGTTGAATCAGATCACCCTGCTCGCCATGCCACGCGGCCTTGTCGAGGATAGTGTTCGCAGCGTGTATGGCGATCCGGCGAGAGTGACGCCTACACTGGTCGACCGTTATTTTGAATTGTCGCTACGCGAAGGGAATCGGCTGGCGTTGGTACAACGGATGAAGCAGGTGTCGGCGGATGTCATCACCAAGCGCATGGCTGAAGTCAAGGTGCCGACGCTGATCCTGTGGGGTGGCCGCGACAGGCTGATTCCGGTGGCGGCGGTCCAGCGTTTTTCTGCAGATATCGTCGGCAGCCGTCACGTCATCTTCGATGATCTCGGCCATGTGCCGCACGAAGAAGATCCGGTCAGGACGCTGGCCGCGGCGATGAGTTTTCTAGGCCGCGACAATCGGGAGCCGTGAGACCAGCATGACGAGCCTAGCGATTGCCGAAATCATTGGCGGAAACACAGGTCGCGGTTGAGTTATCCGAACAACAAATCGCAGATCGCCATTCGGCGCGCCTCTCCAGCACAAAATGCCTGAAACGCTGCACCTGTGCTGGAGTTTGTCCGCCACCCTATCCAACAAACCCACCATCAAACCGCAACAAACCCCGCCAACTTCGCCGCTCTCACATCAAAGGCTGCGGTCGCCCGACATCCCAACCTTTTGTTCTGCGCGCCGATCAGGCAATCGGCAAAATCGGCAACGCTATCCCTCCAGATAAAAAGAGCTGCCTCGATTGCCGGTTCATCCTGAAATTGAACATCGGTCGCATCAAGCAACCCAGAGACGGCGGCGATGATCTCAGTTTTTGACAAGTTGTATCGACTGCGCAGCACCCACTCGGTTTCCAGGAGTACCAACTGGCTGACGAATACGCGTCGGCCCGCTGCAACTTCGCGTTTGATGAGCTTTCGCGCCTTCTCGAACTGGGATTCGTCGTCCCGAACGAGAAAACGCACGATAACATTTGTGTCTATCCCGAGCACTACGCTACCGCGACAGCCGCTCAACTGGAATAGGAGCTCGCCCTTTCTTCCGCAGCATGCCCGCAAGCTCGGTGACGCTTTTGACCTTTACGCGCATGACCACGGTCGCGTCCGGCATGAGCGTGAAGGTCATCCGGTCGCCCGGCTTCATCCCAAGGCTATCGCGGATTTCCTTTGGAATCGTTGTTTGACCTTTGCTGGTCAGGGTTGCATCGTTTGGCATGGCACGCTCCGTTGATCCTTACGCATTTAAGTATAGTAAGGAGATGTCGAAAATGCAATGCACGCGGTGCGCTCGAGCAGAAGCGGTCGTGGTCTCGTGGCGCTCGGTTCGGCCCCTGACACCCTGGAACGCGGGTTGTAGGATGGGTGGAGCGAAGCGATACCCATCATTTCCGCAGCCAACCGCGATGGGTATCGCTACGCTCCACCCATCCTACGTCTGTGCGCTGTTGGCCCGCGCCTGCATCATCAACGACAACCCTGCCATCAACGAAATCACCCCGCCCGCCAGCAAGAACGGCGCTTTGACGTGATATTCCTCGGCAATTGCGCCGCCCAAGGCCATGCCAATGCCGATCCCGGTGATGATGAAGGTCGATGACCAGGTAAATGCTTCGGTGGCGTATTTTGTTGGCGCGAGCTGGGTGACCAGCAAGGTCTGCGCGGTCAACGCCGGTGCGATGCAGATGCCGGCGAGGAATGCGACCAGCGCGAACAGCACATTGTTGTCGACCACGCCGTGCAGGAACAGCGGTATCGACATGATGGCGAGTGAAATCGTGAATTGCCGCTCGAACGAATTCTTGAGATGCAGCGCGCCGTAGATGAATCCGCC
>JANOKK010000673.1:0-3826 GCA_031419255.1 Betaproteobacteria bacterium | reverse complement strand
CCCCCTTTTACCTTGTTCCAGATCACGCTGTTTCGCAGCACCCAACCATGCTGATCGCAAAGTGCCAGTGCAATTCTCCAGGGAATTCCCAACAATTCCTTGTCTTGATATGTGTCACCGATATTCAACCAAAATGAGCCGGTCGGTTTTAAGACACGCTTAAGTTCCGCAAAAATTGCCAACAACGATATTATGAATTGCTGGTAACCACTTTCCAGTCCAATGCCACCATTTTCGTATTCGCGTTTACCCCAATAAGGCGGGCTCGTAATACAGCAGTCGATGCTATCGGATGGCAGGGTTTTGAGCACATCCAAAGCATCTCCTCGCATGAAAAGAGGAAAAGCAGTGTCCGTCTTCATATAGCGAACCAACGCACTTTCATAGCCTGTTGCAATAATTCTTTTTCTTGCATCATTGTTGAACGCCTCAATGGCATGCAAAGGTGATTCCACTTCTGTTTCGAGAGTATTCATGGGATTCATTGATGTTGGCGGCTAGATTCCCTGCCAGAATATTTGAAATTCATTCGTAAAGTTGGTGACATAGTTTGATGACAGTCTCACATCATTCCTCGAAAATCTAGCCTCCGTAATAGTAACGGAAATGGGTTCGTGCCAAACAGCATTGGCAGCATTGGGGACAGACCACGTTTGACATTGCAAGTCACGTTCCGCACTACCATCTGTCGCAGCCTATCCGTAAGCTCATTCTCGCAAGCATTCAATTGCCGCAGATATTCTTAAAGCATAGCAGGTAGTAGCCATAGTCTCATTCCCGCCGCGCGTACGTTTGCGGACTTGAAAGGCACTCGCGCGCATTTTGATATACACACTTCAAAACGCCGCCATGTAAGATTCATGTTGTCCTTTCCACGATTTGAAGACAACCCATGCGAAAACTCCTGACTCTAGTATTCCTCTCCGGTTTGATCGATCCCGCCCACGCGGCACCACCACCAAAAAACCCCGACATCGCAAAAATCGTCAAGGAAATTTCGGCGAAAAACATCGAAGCCACGATCCGCAAACTCGTGAGCTTCGAAACCCGCAATTCGCTTTCCGACACGACCAGCGATACCAAAGGCATCGGTGCGGCGCGGCGCTGGATCAAATCCGAACTGGAGCGTTGCAACGCAGCCAGCGGCGGTCGGATGAAAGTCGAATTCGACGAGCATCTCGCCCCCGTGAGCCCGCGCATACCGAAGCCGACGCCGATCATCAATGTGGTCGCGACACTGCCCGGTGAACAAGCCGAGAGCCGCGACCGCATCTATCTCGTCAGCGGCCATTACGATTCCATGCGCGGCTCGCCGCTCGACGCCGATGGCGCAGCACCCGGTGCCAATGACGACGCGTCCGGCACG
Organism: Betaproteobacteria bacterium; assembly: GCA_031419255.1. GTDB lineage: Bacteria > Pseudomonadota > Gammaproteobacteria > Burkholderiales > Usitatibacteraceae > UKL13-2. The sequence continues at coordinate 2,460 of JANOKK010000673.1, read as the reverse complement.
GCGGCCGTCATCGAACTTGCTTGCGTGATGTCGAAATACAAATTCAACGCGACACTGATGTTCATGACGGTCGCCGGCGAAGAGCAGGGCTTGCTCGGCTCGACTTTCTTCGCCAAGGCTGCGAAAGCGAAAGGCCTCAACATCGCCGGCATGATCACCAACGACATCATCGGCAATACCAAAGGCTCAGATGGCAAAGTGGTGAAGAACCGCGTGCGTCTGTTCGCTGAAGGTGTCACGCCGATGAAGGAGATGAGCGACGAGATGTTGACACTGATCCGCACCGGCGGCGAGAACGATTCCACACCACGACAATTGGCGCGTTTCATCAAGCAGGCTGCCGAACGCCATGTGCCGAAGATGACCGTCGATATTATTTATCGCCGCGATCGCTTCCTGCGTGGCGGCGATCACTCGCCGTTTCTCGATGCAGGCTTTGCGGCGGTGCGGTTCACCGAGCCCAACGAGGACTTTCGCCATCAGCATCAGAACGTGCGGATGGAAAATGGCGTGCAATATGGTGATCTGCCTGAGTTCGTCGATTTCGCCTATGTGGCCGATGTCGCGCGCGTAAACGCCGCCGCACTTGCGTCACTCGCGAACAGCCCTTCCGCGCCGCGCGAGGTGCAAATGGAAAATCTGTTTCTGGAGAACAACACTACGTTTCGCTGGCAGGCCAACCCTGAGCCGAATGTGACCGGCTACCGCGTGTTGTGGCGCGACACCAAGGCACCATTCTGGCAACACTTTGAGGACTTCGGCAACGTCACGCGCGCGACCGTGATCGGCGTGTCGAAAGACAATGTGGTGTTTGGTTTGCAGGCGCTCGACAAATCCGGTAACGCGAGCGTGTCGACTTTTCCGAAACCGTTTCGGCCACAATGAATTGAAGAATCGTCGGACAACTATTTGCGCTGAAACGTACACCGTGCAGTGGGCGGGTCGAGGGTCAGACGCCGACTCACCAGCTTGCATCGCATGACGCCGCAAGAGGCATTCCAGACTGCGCTCGCGCATCAACGCGCCGGTCGCATCGTAGAGGCCGAGGCATTGTGCCAGCGCATTCTTGAGGTGGTGCCGAAACATCCGATGGTGCTGCACTTTCTCGGCGTAATCGCCATTCAATCCGGGCGTTTTGACGCTGCAGTCGAATTGATTGGCAAGGCGTTGGCGATCGCGCCCGACGACGCGGAGGCGCGCTTCAACCTTGCGGTCGCCTTCAACGCGCTGGGCCGGCGCGAAGATGCGATTGCCCAATATCGACACGTCGTGCAGTTGATTCCCGCGCACGCCGACGCGCATTACAACATGGCGACTTTGTTGCACGCCCTCGATCTACCGCACGAAGCGGTTGCCAGCTACCGCGACGCCATTGCACATCGGCCCGATTTCGTCAGCGCGCACAGCAATCTCGGTGTGCTTTGGCAACGATGCGGGCAACTCGACGACGCAATTGCAGGTTTCGAGCGCGCGCTTTCGCTCGCACCATCCCATGCCGAGTCCCACTTCAATCTCGCCAACGCGCGCAAACAACAAGGCCGACTCGACGACGCCGTTGCGGGATATCGGCAAGCGCTCGAACTTGATCCCCGATTCGCCGAGGCGATAGACAATCTCGGTGTGGCGTTGCAGGAGCGCGGGGAGTTGCACGATGCGGTGGCATGGTACAGGCGTGCGTTGGAGATAAGACCAGACTGGGCCGAGACGCTCGGCAACCTCGGCACGGCGCTGCATGAGCTCTACATGCCCGACGAGGCGCTTGACGCATTTTTGCGAGCGATGCAAATTCGCGAGACCTCGGAAATCAAGGCTGGATTTGCGCAATGCCTTGCTGAAGGCGGATTTAGTGTCGCGATGGGTGATGGCGGGCACGGTAGGGACATCCGGGACTATGTCATCCGAGCGCTTGCCGAACCTTGGGCGCGACCGGCTGACCTTGCCAATATTGCCTTTCATCTCGTCAAGTCAAATCCATTGATTGCGGAAATGATGGATCGCGCGACCCGCGCATGGCTACAACGGCTCACGCCTGTAGAATTGTTTGGCGCGAACGGCCTCGGACTTGCCATCGTCGCCGATGACAAGTTGTTCGCGACCCTGCTTGAATGTACGCCCGTCAATGGATTGGAGTTGGAGCGGTTCCTGACGTTGGTGCGCAAAGCACTTTTGGATACCGCAACCGGCGACGAAAATCGACACGCGCGCAGCGGCATGAAAGACAATATTCTGGCATTCCATTGCTCAATCGCACGCCAATGCTTCAACAACGAATATGTGTTTGCGCAGACCGCCGGAGAGTCTGCGATGGCGCTGTCGCTGCGTGAGAAACTGGCTGCCGCGATCAAAGCGAAAACCGAATTTCCCGCTTTGCATCTGGCGCTGGTCGCAGCCTACTTTCCTCTCGCAAGCGTGGAAGGTGCCGCCAAGCTGCTTGAGTGCGCCTGGCCGCCCCCGATCCGC
>JANOKK010000672.1:0-5183 GCA_031419255.1 Betaproteobacteria bacterium | reverse complement strand
GTCGGTGTATTTTTGGTGCCGATGAAGATTGCCGCGCTGTCGTCGTTTTTGGCGATGCTGCCTTACGCGCTCTATCAGGCGTGGGCGTTTGTCGCGCCGGGCTTGTATTTACACGAAAAGAAATTTGTCATGCCGTTGGTGGTGTCATCCACTTTGCTGTTTTTCGCCGGCATGTCGTTCGCCTACTTCCTGATTTTCCCGATGGTGTTCAAATTCATGGCCTCGTTCGCACCGCAGGGGGTGGCATGGATGACGGACATCGAAAAGTATTTCGGCTTCGCGCTGTCGATGTTTGTCGTTTTCGGCATCACCTTCGAAACACCCGTGGTGGTGGTGTTGCTGGTAAAAATGGGGCTGGTGTCGGTTGAAAAACTCAAAGAGATCCGGCCCTATGTGTTTGTCGGCGCGTTTATCGTCGGTGCAATATTCACGCCGCCCGATGTGCTATCGCAGTTCGCGCTCGCGATCCCGCTATACATACTTTATGAGGCGGGAATTCTGTGCGCGCAAATACTGGTAACGGCAAAGCCTGCGGAAGTGGAACCTAGCTAAGTTTAGCAGCCTGTCGGACGTAAGGAGTCGGCTGCAAAGTGATCTGACCGGTTCATATTTCGCCGCTTTCCTGCGCCAATGGAACAACCATTGGCTTGTAAATCGTCAAAATCTGCCCTCGCCCAGCTCACTTTTCGCTTCGATTCCTTACGTCCGACAGGCTGCTAGCGCCCCGGATTGACGCGCTGCGGTCGCGGACGTTTTGCGATTTGCACAGCCAATTCAAGATCTTTCTGCTGCCGCGTCACGGTGAATTTCGCTTTGTCGCCGGGCTTGAGTGACGCAATGATCGCCATCGCGGCGACACTATCTTGAATCGATTTGCCTTCGATCTGACGGATAACATCACCGACCTTTATTCCCGCGCTATCGGCCGGCCCGCCGCGTGTTACCTGCGCGACCAGCGCGCCGCGCGCGGCGGAGAGTTTCAATGCGTCGGCAATTTGCGGGGTGATGTCCTGTGGCGCAATACCAATAAATCCGCGCGTAACCGAGCCTTGCGCGATGATTTGCTCCATCACATCTTTCGCCATCGAAATCGGAATGGCAAAACCAATGCCGAGTGAACCACCGGTTTGCGAATAAATTACGCTATTGATGCCGATGAGATTGCCGTTTACGTCCACCAGCGCGCCGCCGGAATTGCCCGGATTGATCGCAGCATCGGTCTGAATGAAATTCTCATAGCGATTGACGCCGAGCCGATTGCGCGCGAGGCCGCTGATGATGCCCATGGTCACCGTCTGGCCTACGCCGAATGGATCCCCAATGGCAAGCACCACATCGCCGACTTGCGACTTGTCGGATTGGCCGAGTGTGATCGGCGAAAGCCCTTTGCCTTCGACGCGCAGCACCGCGAGATCGGTTTCGGGATCGGTGCCAACCACTTTTGCGGGGATCACGCGACCGTCGGCAAATGCCAGTTGAATGTCATTGAATCCGTTGACGACATGGTCATTGGTCAGGACGTAGCTGCCTTTCTCGTCCGCGCTGATGATTACGCCCGAACCGAGGCTGCCTTGCGTTTCCGATTCGTCGCCGCCTTCTTCGGATTGACCGAAAAAACGCCGCAATGAAGGATCATTGAGCAACGGATGGCGCGCCACCCGCGTTTCGCGCGATGATGAAATATTCACCACCGATTGCATGGCGCGCTTGGCAGCATCCGCGTAAGTCAACCGCAAGTTTCCCTGGTTGGCGACCGATACCATGCCGCCGGGCGAAAACCCGGATTCGCGGATTTCGACCACATTGGGTCGCCACGGATTCCAATCCGGTCGAATCAGGGTAACGACAAACACGACTGCCAACGTGATTGTCACGAATTCCGCAAAAATGATCCAAAGTCGTCGCATGGGATGAAAATATATGACTAAAGAGTAAGTATGCGGGGTGGCAACCCGGTTTTCAAGAAAGTGTTGTAACAAAGAAAAAAGGCAGCAGACCGGCCGCTGCCTTTTAGTATCGCTGCTATGTAAGCGCCTACTTTTTCAGAGAATCCCTAATTTCGCGGAGCAACACAACATCTTCCGGCGTTGCAGCGGGTGCGGCAGGAGGCGCTTCCTTCTTCATTCGGTTCAATTGCTTCACCATCAAAAAGACAATAAACGCCAAAATTGCAAAATTAAGCGCGATCGTGATGAAATTTCCGTAAGCAAATACAGGAACGCCCGCTTTTTTGACCGCTTCCAACGTCGTCGCGGTGCCCGCTGGGATATCTTTCAGCGCCACGAACATGTCCGAAAAATTCAGATTTCCCAACAATCTGCCGATGATCGGCATGATCAGGTCGTTGACGATCGAATCAACAATTTTGCCGAATGCGGCGCCAATGATGACGCCAATCGCCAGATCCATCACGTTGCCTTTTACCGCAAATTCCTTGAATTCAGACACGAAACTCATCGCTATTTCTCCCAAGGTGGGGTTAGTGGAAAGTCAATTTCAAACTGGCGAAGCATACCGATCAACCGCAACCGAAAGTGTGAACGATTGTTGATGCTTGCGGGAGCCAGCCTGCTGCAAATCGCCAAATTTTTGGTCCAATTTCGCGGCCAGTTGCCAAATGGCACTTATTCAAGTCGAAAACCAATGCCTGACGTGACTGGTAGCCCGGAATAAGCGCAGCGTATTCCGGGAAATCGCCGCAAATTGCGAAAGCCACCCGGAATCCGCTGCGCGTCTTCCGGGCTACCGTTGTTTAAACCCCGTTCGCCCTGAGGTATCGAAGGGCATGTTTGCAAGCGAGTCTTCGATACCTCACGGCGAACGGTGACGATTGGGCAAATCGAGGCGTATTGGGCCAGATTCGACATTGTTGCCCCGGGGGGCTTTAAGTTTGCATACGCTATCGGATAAAATAAGGGGTTGGTTTCCCATCCCTCTGCCGAGCAAGGTGTTTTCAGACCATTCCCGGCGCTATAACGCGAAAAAGAACCGATTCCATGAGCGCAATCGTCCTGAATGAAGTTGATCCCAAGAAACGCCGCTTTCTGATCGCCGCGACCTCAGCGGTTGGGGCAGTTGGCACGGTCGCCGTGGTGGTGCCGTTCGCCCTGAGCATGCGCCCCTCGGCGCGCGCATTGGCGGCGGGTGCGCCGGTTGAATTCGACCTCGCCAAGTTGGAACCGGGCCAGATCGTCACCATCGAATACCGTGGCGCGCCGCATTGGGTGATTCGCCGTACGCCGGAAATGGTCGCGCAATTAGCGAAAAACGATGCCGTTCTTGCTGACCCGAAATCCGATATCTCCAGCCAGCCGGCGTTCGCCAAGAATGCGCACCGTTCCAGCAACCCTGAATTCTTTGTCGTCAAAGGCGTTTGTACGCATCTGGGATGCTCGCCGACGTTTCGCAAGGAAATTGGCCCCGCCGATCTAGGCGCCGATTGGCCGGGTGGCTTTTTCTGCCCGTGTCATCAATCCAAGTTTGATATGTCCGGTCGCGTCTTCAAAGGCATGCCGGCACCGAAAAATCTGGTCGTCACCCCATACAAAGTTGCCGGCACGACGCTCGTGATCGATGCCGACATGAAGGGAGCCTAAGCGATGGCACACACGCCCAAGACCGCCATTGCGCCGCCGATTCCTGGCGTGCTCGGCAAGTTGATCGTCTGGACCGACGCGCGCTTTCCGCTCGTCAAGCTCTACAAAGAGCAACTCACCGATTACTACGCGCCGAAAAATTTCAATTTCTGGTACTACTTCGGCGCGCTCTCAATGCTGGTACTGGTAATGCAAATCGTTACCGGCATTTTGCTTACGATGAATTACAAACCGGACGCGAAGCTGGCGTTCGGATCGGTCGAGTACATCATGCGCGATGTGCCGTGGGGCTGGATGATCCGCTACATGCATTCCACCGGCGCCTCGATGTTTTTCATCGTTGTGTATCTGCACATGATGCGCGGCCTGATGTACGGCTCATACCGCAAACCGCGCGAATTGCTGTGGATTTTCGGCTGCCTGATTTATCTCTGTCTGATGGCTGAAGCGTTCTTCGGCTACCTGCTGCCGTGGGGCCAGATGTCGTATTGGGGCGCGCAAGTGATTATTAATTTGTTCGCCGCCATTCCATTCGTCGGCGAAGACATCGCGTTGTGGATTCGCGGCGATTACAACGTCGGCGACGCCACCTTGAACCGCTTTTTCGCGTTCCACGTTATCGCGCTGCCGCTGGTATTGCTCGGCCTGGTTGCTGCACACTTGATGGCGTTGCGCGAAGTCGGCTCGAATAATCCGGACGGCATCGAAATCAAATTGAATCTCGATCCGAAAACCGGCACGCCGAAAGACGGCATCCCGTTCCATCCGTATTACACGGTGAAGGATATCGTCGGCGTGGTCGTATTCCTCGCGGTATTCACGGTGATCGTTTTCTTCGCGCCTGAGATGGGCGGCTACTTTCTGGAAGCCCCGAACTTTGTTCCGGCCGATCCACTGCAGACGCCCGCCCATATCGCACCGGTCTGGTACTTCACACCGTTTTACGCGATGCTGCGCGCGGTGCCGTCGGAGTTGGTGTCGTTTCTGCCCGCCACCCAGTTCTACGGAGTCGCAATCATGGGTGCGGCGACAATGATCCTGTTCGCGCTGCCGTGGCTTGATCGCGGCAAAGTGAAATCGGTGCGCTATCGCGGCCCGCGTTACAAGGCTTTCCTGACCGCCTTTGTGATCAGCTTTCTGGTGTTGGGTTATCTCGGCGTGGTGCCGACCACCGTGTGGGGCCAATTGCCGAAAGGCGTACCGCTGGTTGGCGGGATGGATTTCGCCACACTGATGGCGCGCATCCTGACTGTGGTCTATTTCGCGTTTTTCGTGCTGATGCCGTGGTACACGAAAGTCGACAAGGAACTTCCGGAACCGGAAAGGGTGACCTACAAATGAAAACCACGCCATTCACCTTGACGCTTGTCGCGCGTTTGCACCGCGCGGTGCGCAACTTGACGGTCGCGGCCATTGCCACGCTGGCCCTGCATAACGGTGTCGCGTTCGCCTCCGGCGCGGAAGTGGCACTCGACCGAGCGCCGATCAATCTCAATGACCAGGCCTCGCTGCAACGCGGCGCTCGCAATTTCGTCAACTATTGCCTTAACTGCCACAACGCGGCGTTCATGCGCTACAGCGCGCTGA
>JANOKK010000671.1:0-2398 GCA_031419255.1 Betaproteobacteria bacterium | reverse complement strand
TGGTGTTCTGGCACCCGAAGGGTTGGGCGATCTGGCAACAAGTTGAGCACTACATGCGTGCGGTCTATCAGGATAACGGCTACCAGGAAATTCGCTGCCCGCAAATCCTTGAGCGCGGATTGTGGGAAAAATCCGGCCACTGGGAAAACTACAAAGACAACATGTTCATGACCGAGTCGGATAAACACGACTACGCGATCAAACCGATGAATTGTCCGGGCCACATTCAGGTATTCAAATCTGACCTGCGTTCTTACCGCGATCTGCCGTTGCGTTATGGTGAATTTGGTGCCTGTCACCGCAATGAGGCGTCGGGCGCGTTGCACGGCATCATGCGCGTGCGCGGCTTTGTGCAGGATGACGGGCACATTTTCTGTACAGAGGATCAGATCACCGACGAATGCGTCGCATTTAATCGACTGGCGCTGGCGGTCTATGCCGATTTTGGATTTGAGAATATCGCGATCAAAATTGCTTTGCGCCCGGAAAAACGTATCGGATCAGATGACACGTGGGATCGTGCCGAAATCGCCTTGCGCGATGCTTTGAGGGAATCAGGGGTCGAATGGACGGAATTGCCGGGTGAGGGCGCTTTTTATGGCCCGAAGATCGAATATCACATGAAAGATTCGATCGGCCGATCATGGCAATGTGGCACGATGCAGGTTGATTTTTCCATGCCTGCACGGCTGGGAGCAGAATATGTGGATGATCACAGCACACGCCAGACGCCCGTCATGCTGCATCGGGCCATTGTGGGATCTTTGGAGCGATTCATTGGCATTCTGATCGAAAACCACGCAGGATCGCTGCCCGTGTGGCTGGCACCGATCCAGGTCGTCGCCCTGAACGTGACCGAGCATCAGGCAACGTACGTCAAGGAGGTCGTCGCCGGCCTGAAAGCCGCCGGTTTCCGCATGCACGCAGATTTGCGCAACGAGAAAATTTCCTATAAAATTCGGGAACATAGCTTGCAGAAGGTGCCTTTTTTGCTGATTCTTGGCGATAAGGAAATGCAAGCCAAAACCGTAACAGCGCGAGTTCGGGACGGCAAAGGTGGCGGTGAAAATCTTGCCCCGATGAGTCTCGATGAGTTCATTGCGCATTTGAAAACGGAAATTGCGGCGAAGCACTAGGGTTTCAAACTGGTGTCGCCGCTTTCGTTGTTTCCGATATTGAACGTATACGTCCTTGAGGCGCTGAAAATCAGCGCCCAAGATATTGAGCAATTACTGGGAGAGTTTTATCGCTACTGAAAAAGACGTCCGAATCAACACTGAAATCACCAACGTGACAGAGGTTCGGCTGCTTGGCCCCGAAAGTGAGCCACTGGGAATCGTAAGCCTCGCGGAAGCGAATCGGCTGGCGGAAGAAAAAGAACTGGATTTGGTGGAAATCGCCCCGACGGCGAAGCCACCGGTCTGCCGGATCATGGATTTCGGCAAGTTCAAATACCGCGAAGCCAAAAAAGCGCACGAAGCCAAGTTGAAGCAGAAGCAGATTCAGGTCAAGGAAGTGAAATTCCGGCCGGGTACCGATGATGGCGATTACAACATCAAGGTGCGCAATCTGAAACGTTTTCTGGAAGAAGGCGACAAGACAAAAATCACCCTGCGTTTTCGCGGACGCGAAATGGCCCATCAGGAATTGGGCATGGCGCTGTTAAAGCGGGTGGAAGCGGATTTGACAGAACTGGGGCAAGTTGAACAGTTTCCAAAAATGGAAGGCCGTCAGATGGTGATGATGGTCGGACCCAGAAAGAAACATTGATTTAAAGGGGGCACCACCCCGGCAATAAAAGGGTGCAAACAAGTCGACTACAGGTACCAAGCGTGGAATGGTTCCACCACCTGATGCGGCAACGTAGTTAAAAAAGGTAAAAATATGCCAAAGATGAAAACCAAGAGCGGCGCCGCCAAGCGGTTCAAGCCGCGTGGAAGCGGCTCGATCAAGCGCTCCATGGCGTTCAAACGCCACATCCTCACCAAGAAAACCACCAAGAACAAGCGTCAACTTCGTGGCACGGCTGAGATACACGCAACGAACCTGGTCAGCGTGCATCGCATGCTGCCCTACGCATAAAGGAGCGCCACCATGCCTAGAGTTAAACGTGGTGTTACCGCCCGTGCCCGTCACAAGAAAGTTCTGAATTTAGCCAAAGGCTATCGCGGTCGCCGCAGTACTGTATTCCGCATCGCAAAAGAAGCGGTGATGAAAGCGGGACAATATGCGTACCGTGATCGTCGCGCCAAGAAACGTGTCTTTCGTGCCCTTTGGATTGCGCGTATCAATGCCGCAGCTCGAAGTGGCGGGATTACCTACTCACGCTTCATGAATGGCCTCAAAAAAGCGCACATTGAAGTTGATCGCAAAGTGCTGGCCGATTTGGCAGTGATGG
>JANOKK010000670.1:0-2861 GCA_031419255.1 Betaproteobacteria bacterium | reverse complement strand
ATATCGTTGGTTGTTTGTCGCGCAGCCAACCCCATAAAGCGTAAAACATCGGTTTTGGGTTTCGGTGCGCTCCACCCATCCTACAAGCCCATCCTGCGAGACTATTTTTTCTTCGCCACCGGCTTTTTTGCGACAGCCTTTTTTGTCGCTTTTACCGCTGGCTTTGTGGCGGGTTCCGCATCGAGCACGCTGTCCAGTTGTTCATGCACGGCTTTTTCAATCGGCCCCTTCATCATTTTCAGCATGAAGCCCAGCGTGATCGCGAGATTCATGTCGTGATCGGTGACGACCAATTGACCATTCACACCGGAGCGGCTGAAATGCAGCGTATTTCCTTTCCATTCGCCGGCAAGATCGAATTTATCGGCGAGTCTGCCTGCCATCTTGTCCGCCGCGGCGCGCGCGCCTTTGAGTCCCAGATGGTGGGTGCGATGCAATTCGATATCGGCCATGTATTACCTCCGCTGATGTGGGTGGGTGCGCTTCCAAGACGCGACGGGAATAGTTTACACAGACGGGCACGGGTTGGCGGCCAAGTGAGCGTCGCCGGCCATTCATCCCATCCAATCGTCATTCATCGCGTTAACGTTGTGGTCTCGCAAGATGTTGGGTATCTTCCCGCTTGAAATGAAGCTCACGAAACCCATTCAGGTTTTCAAAGACTGGTACGCGCGCATCGAAACGAAGAGCTTTGCGCGCCTGACGCCGTTCGAGCGCGCCGAATTGCTAGAGTTCGATGCCGCGTTTCGTAAACGTCGTGTGCGTTATGTCGCCATCGTGATCGGGCTGTGGCTGTTGGGTGGATTATTCGCCAGGCTCACGCTCGACAATGTGGGATGGCTTGGCGCGTTGGTGTTGAGTGCGGTCATGCTGATGTCGCTGATCGTCGCGCTGTCGGGCGCGTGGTTCGGTCCTTCGCGAATCAAAACCGGTACCAAAAGCATCGTGCTGCTGCTGGGTGTCACGCTGGCGGGTGCCATCGCCGGCGGGCTGGGGGCGAATATTTTCAAAGCGGGCAATCTCAACAACGTAGCCGACGAGTTCGCGCGCGCGGCACCAAAAATATTGGTCGGCGGATTGATTGCGGGCATGGTCTACGCGGTGCTGATGGTGAGCATCGTGCAGTTTCGGCGCGGCCAACTGCTGCGCCGCAATCAGCAATTGGAACGTCAGGCGCAACAGGAGCGCATGGGCCGGCAAGTGGCGGATGCGCGCTTGAAATTGTTGCAAGCGCAGGTCGAGCCGCATTTCCTGTTCAATACGCTCGCTTCGGTACAACAACTGGCCGAAGGCAAGGCACCGGAGGCGGCGGAGCTCACCGCACAGCTCATCAAATTTTTACGCGGCGGGCTGAAAAGTCTGCGTGAAGACGCCACCACGCTGGGGCGTGAATTCAAAGTCATGCAGGCGTACCTTGCGATTATGCAGACGCGCATGCATGACAGGCTGACCTACACGCTTGAATTGCCCGATGACTTGCGTGATTTTTCGGTGCCGCCCGCGATGCTGATTTCGCTGGTCGAGAACGCGATCAAACATGGCCTGGAGCCGAGCCTTGAAGGCGGCGCGATTCATGTTTGCGCCGTCCGAGAAAACGATCGGTTACGCATTATCGTTACCGATACCGGGCAGGGGCTGAACGCATCGCAGTCGGGCGGTGGTGTGGGGCTCGACAATATACGCCAGCGGTTGCGCGTGCTGTTTTCCGATGCCGCGCACTTGATGGTTTCGCGGAATGTCCCGCATGGGTTCAGGGCGGTCATTGATTTGCCGTTGCCTGATGAACCCATTTAACGTGAACCTGGAGTGAACGATGACCACCGCACTGATCGCCGAAGACGAACCGCTGATGCGTGATCGATTGTTGGCCGCACTGAAAGAAGTCTGGCCCGAGCTCGTTATCGCCGGTGTGGCCAAAAACGGTGTCGAGGCCATCGAGCTTTGGAAAACGCATCGCCCAGATATCGCGTTTCTCGATATCCGTATGCCGGGCAAAACCGGTCTGGAAGTTGCGGCCGAAATCGGCGACGCCGGGCATATCGTTTTCATCACCGCCTACGATGAGTACGCGGTGCGCGCATTCGAGAATGGCGCGGTGGATTACCTGATGAAGCCGGTCGAGATCGATCGCCTCGATGCCGCCGTTGCGCGGCTGAAGAAGCGCCTCAGCGCGGCGCCGGCGGATTTGTCCGGGCTGCTCGGGCAACTACTAAATCAAAGTGCAAAATCCGGCGCGACCAAACTGAAATGGATTCGCGCCTCGCTCGGCAATCACACCAAATTGATCAATGTCGAAGATGTACTGTTCTTCCAATCCGACACAAAGTACACGCGCATCGTGCTGAAAGATTCCGAAGCGCTGGTGCGCACGCCGTTGAAGGAATTGATCGAGGGTTTGGACGACGAAATTTTCTGGCAAGTACATCGCGGCACCATCATCAACGCGCATGCGATCGATCGCGCGGTGCGCGAAGGCCCGGAAAAATTGGTGGTACACATCAAGGGTCATAAAGAAAAACTGCCGGTGTCGCGGCAGTATTTTCACTTGTTTAAGCAGAGTTGAAAATCTAGTACTGGCGCGGCGTTTGGGGCGAAAGTGTCCCAAAAGGCGCGCGGGTGCTGGGGATTCAACAAAAATGCCGATTGCAAATTGCGTGTCATCCCCGGACTCGATCCGGGGATGACGCTTTTTTCCAGACGGGCTATATTCACATCAATCTAGAACAATCGGGCGAATTCCTTAAAACTTCTTCCACAACCGCAGAAAATACGATGCCCCATTCAACCCAAACTGCACGCTGTCGTAAATGAATCCATTGTCGGTTTCATTCGCATCCTGCTTGCTCGGTTTCACGTTGAAA
>JANOKK010000669.1:0-3881 GCA_031419255.1 Betaproteobacteria bacterium | reverse complement strand
GTGATGGGTTTGTCGGGGTAGGTTTGGGCGCCCGCTGCGGACGCGAAGATTAAGGACAGCGTTGCCAGCAGTTTTTTCATTTCACTCTCCACTAATACATTGAACATTCCGAAATCTGCCCAAATCGACCGTGTCATCCCTGGATCGAGTCCGGGGATGACACGGATAATTTGAAATTGGCACGCAACTAACCCGCCACCGATACTTGTGCCAGTCCTCCATCGACAATAATATTCTGCCCGGTAATCGCGTTGGAATCATCGGCGGCGAGGAAAACCGCAGTGCGTGACACGTGCGAAGGGTCGAGGCGAAATTTGAGACACTGAAGGTCGATGAACTTCTTGTCTTCGTCGGCGTTGCGCCACAATGCCTGTTGCCGCTCAGTGACAATCGCCCCCGGCACCAAGGTATTGACGCGAATATTTTTCTCGCCGAGTTCGCGTGCGAGCGTGCGCGAGAGTCCCGAAATTGCCGCCTTCGCCGTTGTGTAGCCCACCAGATTCGCACGCCCTCGCATCCACGAGATTGAGCCCAGGTTGATGATCGAACCGCCACCTGCCGCGGCCATCCCGGGGGCCACTTGCTGGATCGCGAAGACGTGGTGCTTGAGATTCAGCGCTTGCGCGTTGTCCCACATGTCGGGTGTGAGTTCTGCCAGTGAATGACGTTGATCGTTGCCGGCGTTGTTGATGAGTACGCGGATGGCACCGATCTCTTTTTCGATTTTCGCGAGCAGCGATTGATATGCGGTGATATCGCGAACATCGCAATGGCCGAAACGCGGCGCGTGCTTGTAGGTGGATAATTTTGCGACCAATGCTTCGCTCGCGGCAATGTCGATATCGCAAAACGCGACACGTGCCCCTTGCGTTGCGAAGTGTTCGACGAGCGACGCACCGATGCCGGAGCCGCCGCCGGAGATGAAGACGACGCGGTCGATGAGGCTGGGGTAGTGGGTGGTGTCGGTCATGAGAATTATCCGGGGCATCCAATCAAATGTGCTGCTGCGATGTTACGGCAATAGGTGAAAACCCTCGAAGACTCCCCCACCCTGTCGCCCCGGATTCATTCCGGGGTCTAATTCATCGTTTACAAAAAACCTTGGGCCCCGGAACAAGTCCGGGGAGACAGGTTTGCGTATTGCACGGCTGACGCTCATCGTCTAGTCCACATATTGGGGCTCACCACAGCCCGCCACCTTCACGTCGCACGAAAAAATCCCGCCTGATTGCGGATATTGCAGAAGCTCTGCCTCGCCCGCCCCATCGCGCGCGGTAGTGATGTAGAGCGTGCGCAAATCCGCGCCGCCAAATGCAACCATCGTCACACGTCTCGCCGGCACATGGATGACGCCGGTAACTTCGCCCTGCGATGAAAACCGCAACACGCGACTGCCTTCGTATTGCGCGCTCCAGTAATTTCCCTCGCTGTCGATCGCCGCACCATCAGGCCGGCCACCGTAGTTTGCATCGCCTCGATTATCCGGGCAACGCGCGAATATTTGTCGCGCGCCGATGTTGCCGGTTTTTGCATCGAACGGAAACTGGTAAATGACATGGTTCGGCGTGTCGGATTGGAAAATATGTGCGCCATTGACGGTGAACGCCATTCCATTGCTGACTTTCACGCCGAGATTTTGTTCCGGCCCCCAACCTTTCCGCACCACACCGCGGTCAAGGCAATACACGCCCGCCATTTCCGATGTGCGCGGCTCGAACATGGCACCCGCCCAAAACCGCCCCGCCGCATCGCAGCGGCCGTCGTTGAAGCGAAATTGTTTCGTGTCATAGAGCGCGTCGGCGATTTTTCTCAATTCGCCATTCGCGGGAGAAAATCGGTAGAAGCCATCGCGCAGTGCCGCCGCCAATCCGCCCGATGCGGCGAGCGCGATGCAACCGGGCTCGCAGGGCATCGGCCAGCTTTTGTTCGTCCCGTTGGAAGGATCGAAGCAATTGATGCGGCACCCGGAAATATCGACCCAGTACAGTTTCTGTTCGGCGACACTCCACAGCGGGCACTCGGCCAACGCGGCGCGCGCGTCAAATGCCAAGCGAACATCGCGGATTTCACGCATTTGGTTTTGGCGCGGAAGTTGGTTTCGAGGCGTGCCCGCTCGCCGTGATGGTCATCGAAATCTCAAACGACTCGCCGCTCGCAAGCATTCGCACACCGGTATCGGCAACACCTTTTGCGGCGAGTGCGAAGGCGTTGTTGATATTCGTCACCGGCTCCAGCGCGATGAAATTGCGGCCATCGTTGGGCGCGAACACCACGATTTGGCGGCACGCCTCCGACGCATCGATTTGCATGCGATGGGTCGGGTAATCGAGCACCGCACGCCGATTCCAGCCGGTAAAACAATTGTCCACCGTCCAGTTCGCCGCAGGCCGCAACTGGCTGTAATCGGCTTCTGGCGGCACGCCAACCAGCGTCGTCGGCAATGCATCCGCATCCATTTTCCACATCCCTTTCCAGTCGGCTTGCAAATGCGTATCCGGCGTCAATGGAAAAAACGGATGAAAGCCGAGGCCTGCCGGCATGGTGCGTTTGTCGGTGTTTTTCACCGCCAGCCGAATCGTTAATGCATTCGCCGTGAGGCGCAGTGATTGCGTCGCCTCGCAGGCGAACGGCCAATCGACATCGCTCACGTGTTGCAGATGAAGTTCGACCGCATCGCTTGCCCGTTTCGCCACACGCCATTCGCGCTGCCAACCAAAACCATGGATCGCATGCGGTGACGGCGCAAAATTCGCGCGCAGTGGAAATGTCTGATCGCCGACGATCAGTTTGCCGTGACCGATGCGGTTCGAGTACGGCACCAGCGGATACGATCCCATTTGCCGCACCAATTTTTCATTGATCGCACGATCCGGCGCGCGGCGAAGAATATCAATGCCGCGCCACGTAAAGCG
This sequence comes from Betaproteobacteria bacterium, assembly GCA_031419255.1. GTDB lineage: Bacteria > Pseudomonadota > Gammaproteobacteria > Burkholderiales > Usitatibacteraceae > UKL13-2. The sequence continues at coordinate 969 of JANOKK010000669.1, read as the reverse complement.
CGCGACTGCGCCGCCGATTTCCGGACACAGCAACACTTCACTGTCAGCCGATTGCAGTTTGATGATGGTCGTCGGTTCAGCCATTGGAAATCACGGTTTCACGTTCTCTCGATGCGCACGCGGCCCGCGTCGTCAACCGCCTGGTATCCGGCGCTCGGCACGCATTGCGCCGCTTGCACGCCGGAAATGCGCGCCACACCATTTTCCATCGAAAATGCGATGGCCTGATTCATCACGCACGGCGCAACTTTCGGCGCGCCAAACACACGCACCTCCTCGATCGGTGCCGCGAGATCGATTTCACCCGTGTGCATCACCGCGCGCCCCAGAGAAAGCATGTGTCCTTCGCGGCCCCATACGGGCAATTGTTCGAGCGTCTTGCTGACGTTGCGAACCTGCCCACCCTCGATACGTTCGCCGGTGTCAAGATCGTGCCACGCTTCGCCCGCTGGAAAATATACTTCCACCGACCCACCCGCGCGAATGATCGGTGCCACCAGCAACGCATCGCCAAACAGATACTGACTTTCAAACGAACGCGCCGCACGATCACCTGCAAACGCGAGCGCCATCGCGCGCATCAGTGGCAATCCCGTTTTCGCCGCTTGCTCGGCGGCACCCGCCATATACGGAATCAATCGATAGCGAAACGCGAGCAATTTCTTTGCGATTGTCTCCGCTTCCGCGCCAAACGCCCACGGCTCGCGCGCGCCGATGCCGTGATAGCGAAAGTGCGAACAGAAAATGCCGTTGGCAGTCCAGCGCAAAAACAATTCCGCGTCAGGTTGTTGCTCGCCATAAAAGCCGCCGATGTCGGTCGCGTAATACGGCACGCCGCTTAGGCCATAGCCCAATCCCGCGCGAATACTCGCGGCCATCGCCTCCCAATCGGTTTGCGGGTCGCCGCCCCACTGCATCGGATAGCGTTGCGAACCGATGAAGCCGTCGCGGCCCCACACCATCGCCGGA
>JANOKK010000668.1:0-2649 GCA_031419255.1 Betaproteobacteria bacterium | reverse complement strand
TTGATCAGACCCTCCCAAGGAAGTATCTGGATAACGTTCTTCTTATCGACCACCCCCGCCAACCATGCTCCGCTCCCTAGTCATCCGCGATTTCGTCATCGTCGACAATCTCGAACTTGATTTCGAGAGCGGCTTCACGACCCTCACTGGCGAAACCGGTGCCGGAAAATCGATCATGATCGATGCGCTGTCGCTGGCGCTTGGCGTGCGTGCAGAAGCCAATGTGGTGCGGGTCGGCCAAACGCGGGCGGAAATCGCCGCCGAATTTGAAGTCTCGGCCAATAAATCCGCGCGCCGCTGGATGAGTGACAACGAGCTCAATGATGAAGACGCGAATGTCTGCCTGTTCCGCCGCGTGCTCGATGCCGGCGGCCGCTCCAAATCGTTCATCAACGGCACGTCAGTCACACTCTCGCAAATGCGCGATCTGGCCGGCCACCTGATCGATATTCACGGCCAGCACGAACACCAAACGCTATTGAAGCGCGACGCGCAACTCGCGTTGCTCGATGATTTTGCGCAAAATGTGACGCTGCAAATCGAGGTGCGCGAACGCCACAGCGGCTGGTCGCAACTGGCCAATATCCGCGCCGCGCGCGAAGCCAATGAAGCCGCAATCGCGCGCGAATTTGAAGACCTCACCTGGCAAATCACCGAAGTGGAAAAACTCAATTTCCGCGGCGCGCGCTGGGAAGAAACGCTGATCGATCAGCGCCGGCTCGCCAATGCGGCCGGCCTGATCAGCGCCGCCGAGGCTGCCGTCAATGGACTCGCTGAAGCCGACAACGATGTGCTCTCGCGCATAGATGAATTGTCCGGTGAATTGTCCGACGCGGCCGAAACCGATCCCGCGTTGAGCGAATCGGTGACGCTCATCAACAGCGCCAGCGTGGAATTGCGCGAGGCCGTGACGGGGCTGCGACACTATCTCCGCAAACTCGACGTCGATCCGGCGCGCTTGGCGGATCTGGATCGCGACATTGCCGACGTGCATGAAATTGCCCGCAAGTTTCGCATCGAGCCCGCGCGCATTCCGGAATTCTTGCAGCAAAAGCGCGACCGCCTCGCGGCGCTGGGTGGTGGCCAATCGCTCGATGAGTTGATCGAAAAAGAGCGCCTCGCGTTGGCGGCGTTCATGGACGTGGCCAAAAAACTCACGCGCTCCCGTCAGAATGCCGCAAAAAAATTCGCGAGCGATGTCACCAAATCGTTGCAGCAACTCGCGATGGCGGGCGGCAAATTCGCCGTTGAATTCTCCGCGCGCGAACCCTCTGCCCACGGACTCGAAGCCTGCGAATTCCTCGTCTCCGCGCATGAAGGCCAGCCGCTCGGCCCGCTCGCTAAGATTGCTTCCGGCGGTGAACTCTCACGCATATCACTCGCGATACAAATGATGGCCTCCGCCAAAGGCGGCGTCGGCACGATGATTTTTGACGAAGTTGATGCCGGCATCGGCGGGAGAGTAGCGGAAGTGGTGGGGCGACTTTTACGCGCGCTCGGCGAACATCATCAAGTGCTTGCGGTCACGCATTTGCCGCAAGTGGCCGCGTGCGCGCAGCAACAGTTTCAGGTCGAGAAGGCGGCGAAGGAAGGCGTGGTGACCACTTCCATTTCGCCACTGTCCGGTGCGCGTCGTGTCGATGAGATTGCGCGGATGCTGGGGGGGATAACGATCACGGCGGCGACCAAGCGGGCGGCGGCGGAGATGTTGGAGAGTGGGGCGCGGGTGGGGTGATTTTTGCCATGCAATGCTCGAAATATTGACGTTGTACGCGTCGCGTAATACACTTGGTCAATGATTCTGAGCTTCAAAAACAAAACGACGGCGGCACTATTCAGTGGACTTTTTGTAAAGGGCTTGCCGCCCAGCATTGCGCAACGCGCATTTGACAAGCTCCGGCTGCTGGATGGTGCCGTCAGTCTGGAGGATTTACGGATTCCTCCTTCCAACCGCTTGGAAAAACTATCGGGTGATCGCAAAGGCCAATGGAGCATCAGAGTCAATGACCAATGGCGCATTTGTTTTCGCTTTGCCGCGGGTCACGCGCACGATGTTGAAGTAGCGGATTACCATTGAGACGCCAGAAGGAATGATGATGAGCATACGCATACAAGACCTGACGAAAACGGATTTCACCGCTGTCCTCGCGAACCCACGCAGGCGGCTGAAAATCACGCACCCGGGGAAATATCTGGAAACAGAATTCATGGTGCCGCACAAACTCAGCGCAAATGCGTTGGCGAATTTATTGCATGTTCCTGCCAACCGAATCACGGCCATACTCAAAGGCCAACGTGCGATCACCGCCGACACCGCATTGCGACTGGCGCGCTACCTTGGTACGTCGGCAGAGTTGTGGCTGAATTTGCAAAAAGACTACGAGCTACGGACGGCTCGCGAAGAAATTGCCGCCAAAATTGATGCGTTGGTCGAGCCGATGGCGGCTTGAATTGCGCTTGTTTGAGGGAAGGCACAAAATTTTTTAGCGGCCTGTCTCATATCTATCCTTCTCAAAATAATTCACGCTGGCCCGAATGGCACTTACTTAAGCCTCGCTGGGTGTCCATGTTTTCGGATTTTAGCTCTGGCGATGTCGCGGGGTTCGGTGAGTAACGGATAGTTTTTCGGTCGCCGCTTGACGGCCCGGG
>JANOKK010000667.1:0-6027 GCA_031419255.1 Betaproteobacteria bacterium | reverse complement strand
CCACTTCGCAGGCAGGTGCGGCATATACAAATCCTGCAATGATCGGCATCCCCAATAGAGCACCATTTCACGATCCACATGTTCGTGAATGGCATGCTCGATCACTGCCTTGATTGGAGCGAAACCGGTGCCGCCCGCGACGAAAATGATTGGCTTGTCGGAATCTTCGCGCACGAAAAAGGTTCCCAGTGGGCCCTCAAATCGCAGGATCGCGCGTTCGCGCATGTCATTGAAGACGTGTTGGGTAAACTGGCCACCTGGGATATACCGAATATGCAGTTCAAGGAATTGATCATGGTGCGGCGCGTTAGCGATGGAAAAACTGCGTCGCTTGCCTTCTTTCAGCAAAATATCGATGTATTGCCCAGCGAAATATTGCAAGCGTTCTTGTGCCGGCAGCTTCAGTGAGACCACCGCCACATCGGACGCTACTTTTTCGATTTTTTCAACACGGCACGGCAAAGTGCGAATGCGAATATCGCCACTACCGCCAATTTCCTTCACTTCCAGCGTGAGATCGGATCGCGGTTTGCCGACGCAAAACAGCGCCTTGCCCGCCGCTTTTTCCTCGGGGCGAAGCGTGCGCTCTTGATATATGCCGTAATCGAAATCGCCGGAGACGATTTTCCCCTTGCAAGAGCCGCATGCGCCGTTGCGGCAACCGTAAGGCAGGCCAATGCCTTGTCGCAAGGCGGCGTCGAGTACGCTTTCACCGTCAGCGACGTTGAAGGTGTGACCCGAAGGTAACAGGGTGACTTGATGCTCTGGGGAAGTCATGGGCGGTTCATTTCAAATTCTCTAACTTCTTTATACTCTGGGTCAAAATGCGTTCACCGATCAAAATTCTCATTGTTGGCTTTGGCGATATCGGCGAACGTGTCGCGACTCGACTCCGGCATCGGTTCAATTGCAGTGTAAGCGCAATGGTTCGAGACCCCGAGAGTTCCAGAGCCGCCCGCGCCTTGGGCGCACACCCCGTTCGCGGGGACTTACGGAAACCGGGCAGTTTACAGAAGTTCGCCAGCTGCGCCGATGTGATCTTTCATTTTGCGCCGCCGCCGGGTAATGGACGGCACGATTTACATACGCGCAATCTGCTCGCAGCACTGACACCCCATTCATCCGTCTGCACATCGGAGACAGCGTTTTCGCTTCGTTCAATCCGCTTGCCACAGCGGCTGATCTATATCAGCACCACAGGCGTCTACGGTGATTGCGAGGGTGCGTGGATTGATGAAAATCAACCGTTGAAACCAGCGACTGACCGAGCGCGGCGCCGTGCGGATGCTGAACGCGAACTGCAGACCTGGGGGCGGAGATTTGGCGTGAGCATCTCGATTTTGCGTGCGCCGGGAATCTATGCGCATGATCGCCTGCCGCTGGCGCGATTGCAAAAGGGTACGCCAGCACTTGCGGCGGAAGACGACGTATTTACCAATCACATTCACGCCGACGATTTGGCGCGTGCGGCGATTGCTGCGATGCGTTCCGGCAAAGCGGGACGTATCTACAATGTGGTCGACGATTCGGCAATGGCAATGGCGGCATATTTTGACCTGGTCGCCGATGCATTTTCCCTGCCCAGACCGCCGCGACTGGCTCGCACAGATGCCGCAAAACAGTTATCGCCAGCGCTCATGTCCTTCATGAGCGAATCGCGCCGAATCGTCAATGCCCGGATCAAACGCGAACTCGGATTCCAACTGCGTTATCCAACCTTCGGTGACTTCCTGAAAACGCTGGCAAAGCCAAAAAACTAGCGTTCGCGCCGAAACTCGCCTTCGATGGCACCATCAGGCCTGAATTGCGGCCCATGCGGCGCGCGTGATGCGCGTTGAAAAGCAGGCTCGCGGATCGGCAACAACAGCAAGATCAGCGCGATGACATCTGAGATGATGCCGGGAAAAATAAGCAAAAGACCGGCGATGACCTGACGAAAACTATCGATAAATGCCGCCAGCGAGAATTGGCCATGCGAAAACGCGCCTGCCAATCGCGTCACCAGCGAAAAGCGCGCTTCTTTGATGAGGGCAACCCCGGCGATGAATGCAAACACCAACCAGGCAAGAACCCAGCCGCCGTGGCCGTTGGGGCCGGAAGCGAGCGTGTACAACAGTGCGCCTTCCAGCAACGGGAATCCCATTAAAATACCGATGAGCAACAACCGCATGATCAATTCCCTCTTAAGCTCTCACTCATATGAACGCTAATGGCACCGACCAAGACGACATGGGGGCATTAGTTGTAATTGCCACAGTACCGGATGACATTCTCGCTGTAAAGATCAGTGAGGCATTGTTGCAACAACGATTTGCCGCCTGCGTTCATGCATTGCCTTCGGGAATTTCGCGATATCGCTGGCAGGGAAAGATTGAAACGAGTGCCGAAACCATGCTGATTATCAAAACCAGCGCCGGACACTATCGAGACGTCGAGGCAGAAATTGTTCGCCACCATTCCCTTGAAGTGCCGGAAATCGTTGCATTGCGCATTTGTGCGGGGTTGCAGGGATACCTGAAATGGATCGATGATGAAATCCGATGACCACCCGTTGTCGCTTGGAATGATTCTTTTTTCGCGAATTGGCTTGGTTGGCCGGGTACTTGCAGTTGGCGCGATTGCGGCGTTAATCAGCCTCGCAAACGCTGCAACTCTGCCGATCGACGCCGAATTGCTTGAGGCGGAAAAGGCATTTTCCTTGACAGCGCGGATAAAGAGCAATGCGATACTTGAAGTTAAGTATGTGATCGCCGATGGCTATTACATGTACCGCGACCGGTTTCAGTTTTTGATTAACGGTGAACCCGTTGCCCAATCTCGAATTCGTTGGCCCACCGGAAGCGTGAAGCAAGACGCCACGTTTGGGAAAGTGATTACTTACAATAAAATTTTCCAGGTACGTATTCCATTGTCGGACGCGCAGCTCCTTTCACTGGGCACCGACGGTGGTTTCGTCACGATTGCGGCAAATTCACAAGGCTGTGCGACCGTCGGAATTTGCTACCCACCGCTTCGCCAAAGTGTGACCTTGAGGCCTGAAAATCGCGCATGGGTCGCGGCGGCGAATGGGGAACTGGGGAAATTTGGCGTTGGAGGTTTTACCGCCGAGCGAAGGTCGAATTGGCTTTCAGACAAATCAATATCAGCCAAGTGACACGATTCGGCGACACACACTCGGCAATGCCGCTGATGGGTCACGAATGAACAAGATTTCACTTGGGTTGTGTGGAGTCGCACTTCTCGTGCTGCTGGCAGTTACAGCCATATGGCTGGATCGGCCAGAGGCCAATGAATCGGATTCGGTGAGCGTTGTCGGATCGACAAATGCGACGGCCGGGACAATTTATGCCGCGCGATTTACCGACACCGATGGCGTCACCCAGGAACTTGGAAAATGGCAGAATCATCTTCTGGTCGTCAACTTCTGGGCAACTTGGTGCGCGCCATGTAAGGAAGAAATGCCAATGTTTGCAAGAATGCAGGAAAAGCACCGACAAAATCGTCTGCAAATTATTGGTATCGCCGTTGATTCTCGCGAAAATGTCGCGAAGTTCGTCAAATTGTCGCCGATAGCTTACCCCTTGTTTCCAGATGAGAGCCGCGCGATGGAGTTTTCGAAACGCCTTGGCAATCGTCTTGGCCTATTGCCCTATACAGTCGTAATACGACCTGGTGGGCAGATCATTTTTACCCGTATGGGCATTGTTCATGAGCATGAACTTGAAGAACTTGTGGCTAAAAATACATTAAAATAGTCTAACTTTGCTCTTTTGTTTTTAATTTAGACAAAAACACGCTGTAAGATTGGCGTATTCGGCGACATGGATTTATGACTGCGATAGAGTGCGCATATTGTGCACTGCATCACATCCGAAAATGTAAACTTCGGCAAAAACGCAACATTTGTTGTGAATACGCACTAACTCCATAAATATTCAAATACTTTCGCTGGACATGGCGCACATTGTTGAGGCAAACTGTTTGCGTGGCCAAGGAGTTTGTCACGTTACTCCATGCGACCCGGCGCAAGTGCTCATTCAATTTCGGATTTGAGATCAAAAAAAGACGAAATCAGCGCATTGCTAGATTCGATACACACCATGCGGACATGGTGCCATAAGTACACATCAACGCCAAAACACAATCGCTACAAAGATTGCAACCCCCGTTTGTAGACGATTTACCGACCGTTGGAAGTCGATTTAACTCTCGTACAAGCCTAGACGCGCCAATGTTTTCTATGCGTTTCTCGGAAAAGTTTGTGGCATTCAATCGCTAACAATTGGCTAGGAGCCACCATTCACATGGACCTGCGAAAAATAAAAACGCTGATCGACCTGGTGCAGCAATCTGGTATTGCGGAGCTGGAAATCACCGAAGGCGAAGAAAAGGTACGCATCAGCCGCACCGGTGCGTATCCGGCGTATGCGCCACAGCCGATGGCTGCCTCGAACATTGTGTTGGCACCGGAAACCGCTGGTGCTGCGACTGCCGAGCAGCCCGCCGCCGGCCCGGCAATTCCGACGGGACATACCCTGAAGTCACCTATGGTTGGCACGTTATATCGATCGCCTTCCCCGGGCTCTCCCAGCTTTTGCGAGATCGGGCAAACCGTCACGAAGGGGCAAACGCTTTGTATCATTGAAGCGATGAAGTTACTGAACGAGATCGAATCCGACGCATCTGGAGTAGTGAAAGCGATACTTGTAGAGAATGGTCAGCCCGTCGAATACGGCCAACCGCTCTTCATCATCGAATAACGGCGGATTTCGACTATGGCAGTATTTGGTGCCGGCCCCCGTCAAGGGGCCATGTTTGAAAAGATTCTCATTGCCAACCGTGGCGAAATCGCGCTGCGCATTCAGCGCGCCTGCCGAGAGCTTGGTATCAAGACAGTGGCAGTGCATTCCGTCGCAGACGCCGATGCCAAATATGTGATGTTGGCCGATGAATCGGTTTGCATTGGCCCTGCGCCGTCGAAGGATAGCTACTTAAACATTCCTGCCATCATCAGCGCCGCCGAAGTCACCGATGCACAGGCGATTCATCCAGGGTATGGATTTCTGTCCGAGAATGCCGATTTTGCAGAGCGCGTGGAAAATTCCGGCTTCGTGTTCATCGGGCCGCGACCGGAAAATATTCGCACAATGGGCGACAAAGTTGCCGCCAAGGCGGCGATGAAAAAAGTCGGCGTCCCGTGTGTGCCGGGATCCGAAGGTGCCCTTCCCGATGACCCGAAAGAAGTGCGCAAAATCGCGGCCGCAGTCGGCTATCCGGTGATTATCAAGGCGGCCGGTGGTGGTGGTGGACGCGGCATGCGAGTGGTTCATACCGAAGCCGCACTGGTGAATGCGGTACAAATGACCAAGAGTGAGGCGCAATCAGCGTTTGGAAACCCGATGGTCTATCTGGAAAAATTTCTGGAGAACCCGCGACATATCGAGATTCAAGTGTTGGCCGACGAACACCGCAATGCGCTTTTCTTATGGGAACGAGATTGCTCGATGCAGCGCCGGCACCAGAAAATTATTGAAGAGGCACCAGCGCCGTTATTGAAGTCGCGTTTGCGCGACCGCATCGGTGAGCGTTGCGCCGATGCGTGTGTGAAACTTGGCTATCGCGGTGCCGGCACATTTGAATTCCTGTATGAAAACGACGAGTTCTATTTCATCGAAATGAACACGCGCATTCAGGTGGAGCATCCCGTGACCGAGATGATCACCGGGATCGATATTGTGCAGGAGCAAGTGCGGGTCGCTGCCGGGCAAAAGTTGCGATTGCGGCAGAAAGACGTTGTGCTGCGTGGTCATGCGATCGAATGCCGGATCAACGCCGAGCATGCCGTGTCCTTTGTACCATCTCCCGGACGAATCACGCGTTTCCATGTGCCGGGTGGGCCGGGCATCCGCGTCGACTCACATGTCTATGCCGATTATTTTGTACCGCCGTATTACGATTCATTGATTGCAAAAGTCATCGCGCACGGAGATACGCGCGAACAAGCGTTTGCCCGCATGCGCACGGCCT
>JANOKK010000666.1:0-5227 GCA_031419255.1 Betaproteobacteria bacterium | reverse complement strand
CCCAACTCGCTCCAGGTGTTCAATTGATTGTCGGTGCGGCCCGGCAGCGGATAAGTGTAGTTCTTGTTCAATTGCCGGGATTTCAAGCCGAGCACCATGCCGGTGCCGAAACCATTCGGGTCGGTCGCGTTGGCGTTGTTGTGGCATTGGATGCACTGTGCCTGGCCGGGGTAGAGCCAATTCTGTTTTTCCTTCGTGACACCATCGGCGCGCGTAACCTCGATATCAATTTCCGTTTCCGGGTCGGTAACGATCACTGCGTCAGAGTTATCGGTTTTCCAGCGGTACGACGCGCCATAAACACCGCCATTCGCATCGCGAACCAGCAGGCGCGTTTCAAGCCGTCGAGTCGCACCGGTTTGCTCGTTGATGACAAGCCCGAAATGTTTCACGAAGACGGTTCCATTGGGATACGTCCAATTGCCTTCGGCCGAATATCCGATCGTCGGCGACGCGGGCGTGCCGTCGTACGGCAGTGCGATCCAGCGCTGTTTGAACGCGTTATCCGACCACAGCGGAGAATTGATGTCGTACGGAATCAATCCGGGGTGGGGCTCCATATTGGGCGTAATGGCGAATGCGGTGGTTTGCGAGAGGAGCGCGGGCATCAATTGCGGATCGGACAACGGCAATGCGCCGCCAAGGTAAGCGCCGATATTCGCGCGGCCGTCGAGGCCGGCAGGTAGCGTTGCGCGGCTGATGCCGGTGGCCAGTAACAGGCATGCGATTGCCCACACCAGAATCGTCCTGGCATTGGGAAAAATTGTGCGTGAGATATCACGTTTCATTCGAGTGTTCGCCGTGTGTATTGCTTGTTATTATTTTTTGATCATCGACCTGCCGAGCGCGGGGCTACACATGAATGCTAGCATCGGTCGGCAAGTTGTCAGAGCAAGAATGGGTTGAAATGTGATCTATTTCACACTCAACGTGGCGAAACTTATTGGCTGCTACTGCCTTGCTGCCCATAGGTCTTGAATTTGTGCAGAACCGTACGCATTTCTTCCTCTGAAAGCAGCGTTGGCTCGCCGATCTGCAACGCCTGCCAGTACATGCGTGCAAGCGATTCCACTTCTACTGCCAGTGCCAACGCTTTCTCCAGCGTCGCACCACACGCGATCATGCCGTGATGCGATAGCAGGCAGGCATGGCGATCAACCAGCGCGGCAACCGCTAGATCTGACAATGCTTGTGACCCGAAAGTTGCATACGGCGCGCAACGAATATCGGTGCCACCCGCTGCCGCGACCATGTAATGAAACGGTGGAATATTTCGATCAAGACACGCAAGCGTGGTCGCGAAGGTGGCGTGGGTATGGACGATGGCGTGGATGTCTTTGCGGGCCGCATAGATATCGCGGTGGAAGCGCCACTCGGAAGAGGGCAGCGTATCGCCCACGTGTGTGCCGTCCATGCGCATTGCAACGATGTGTTCGGGTTTGGTTTCTTCATAAGGGATGCCGGTGGGCGTTACTAGAAATCCCGTTTCGTTTCTGGCACTGACGTTTCCCGATTTCCCTTGATTGATCCCGAGCGCATTCATTTTCAATGCCGTACGAACGATGTCTTGGCGCAAGGCTTTGTCGGGCGTGTGTTGTAGATCGAGAAATGCCATGGTCGTTACAGAGAGGCCCCGAGTTGATCGGGTGCGAACACGCCACGCTCGGTAATGATGCCCGTCACAAACCGGCGCGGCGTGACATCAAACGCAGGGTTGGCGACAGCGGAGGCATGGTCAAGAATGAGCACTGGCGCAGCGTTTGGAGCATTATCTGCCTGCACGCCAGCAATGGCGCGGACTTCCATTTCCGCACGCTCTTCGATTTCAATCTCCTTCAACGCGTCGTTTAACGTTGCATCGATCGTCGACATCGGCACCGCTGCATAAAACGGCACACCATTATCAAACGCCGCGAGCGCCTTCAAGTAAGTGCCGATCTTGTTGGCGACATCGCCATTTTTTGACACGCGATCCGCGCCCAGCAATACCATATCGACCTTGCCATGCTGCATCAAGTGCCCGCCGGCGTTATCGACAATGTAGGTGTGCGGCACGCCGTGGCCGCGCAATTCCCACGCCGTCAGCAAGCCCTGATTGCGTGGCCGCGTTTCATCCACCCACACATGCACCGGAATGCCCGCGTCGTGCGCTTTGAAAATGACCGACAGCGCGGTGCCCCAATCCACCGTCGCGAGCCAGCCGGCATTGCAATGCGTGAGTATGTTGATCGGCCGCTGCAATTTTTCATGCATCGCACGCACCAACTTGAGACCATGTTCGCCGATGGCGGCATTGACGGCGACATCGTCGTCGGCGAGCTTGTTCGCGAACGACCAAGCGTGTTCGGCGCGTTGATCAGGCCGCAGCGGTGCCAGATGTTTGCGCACTTTTTCGAGCGCCCAGGCGAGGTTCACAGCGGTTGGTCGGGTGGTACCCAAAAATGCGATGGAATCGCTCAGCGCAAGATCGCTTGCATCACGTTGCATTGTCAACGCGATACCGAACGCGGCCGCGACACCGATCAACGGTGCGCCGCGTACGTGCATCTGCCGAATCGCCTCGGCCACCTCATCTCGACTCGCCAACACGCGTGTCTCGAATGAAAACGGCAACCGCGTTTGATCGATGATATTGACCCGGCGCGGATGTTCATCCGTCCAGATGCTGCGATAGGGCTTGCCATTGACGTTCATATCGGGAAGTTTATGCGATTTTGCGGCGAGGAAATCCACCGCACCGCGGGATTCCGCCGCCCCTCGTGTAAAATACCAATTTCCAACTCTCCGCAGCTGGAGGTCTCGCAAATGACCAAGTACATATTCGTTACCGGTGGCGTGGTTTCTTCCCTCGGAAAAGGCATCGCCGCCGCCTCTCTAGCCGCCATTCTCGAATCGCGCGGCATCAAAGTCTCGATGATGAAGCTGGATCCGTATATCAATGTGGATCCGGGCACCATGTCGCCGTTTCAGCATGGCGAAGTATTCGTCACTGATGACGGTGCCGAGACCGATCTCGATCTCGGTCACTACGAGCGCTTCATTTCGATGAAGATGAAGAAATCGAACAACTTCACCACCGGCCAGATTTACGAGCGCGTGATCAACAAAGAGCGGCGGGGCGATTATCTGGGCGGCACGGTGCAGGTGATTCCGCATATCACGGACGAAATCAAAAATTCGATTCGCGCAGGAACCGAAGATGCCGAAGTCGGCATTATCGAAATCGGCGGCACGGTCGGCGACATCGAATCGCTGCCGTTCCTGGAAGCGATCCGGCAAATGGGCATTGAGCAGGGCCGCGATAATTCCTGCTATATCCACCTGACGCTGGTGCCGTATCTGTCGATGGTCGGTGAAATCAAAACCAAGCCCACCCAGCACAGCGTGAAAGAATTGCGCGAAATCGGTATCCAGCCGGACGTAGTCATGTGCAGGAGTGATCGGCCGATTCCCGACGAAGACCGCCGCAAAATCGCGTTGTTCACCAATGTCGATCAAGGCTCGGTCATTTCCTGTTACGACTCGGATTCCATCTACAAAATTCCGCGCATGCTGCATAAGCAAGGGCTCGATGAAATCGTTTGCCGCAAATTGCATCTGACGCCGCGCCCCGCCGATCTCACGTTGTGGGATGGCATTGTCGAGGCGCTGGAGCATCCCGAGCACGAGATCAACCTCGCGATGGTCGGCAAATATGTTGATTTGACAGACTCGTACAAATCCCTTTCCGAAGCGCTCACCCACGCCGGCATTCACACCCGCACCAAAGTCAAAATCCACTATCTCGATTCGGAACAGATCGAGAAAGACGGCGTTGCCGCACTGGCGAACATGGATGCGATTCTGGTGCCCGGTGGTTTTGGCAAACGCGGCACAGAGGGCAAAATTGCCGCCGTAAAATTCGCGCGCGAAAATAAAATTCCCTATTTGGGAATCTGCCTCGGCATGCAAATCGCCACCATCGAATTCGCGCGCAATGTGGTCGGTCTCGTGAACGCAAACTCAACCGAATTCGATCCCGATACCCCGCACCCGGTGGTGGCACTCATTACCGAATGGCAAAACAGCGACGGCAAAGTGGTGAAGCGCGATTCCAATTCGAACCTCGGCGGCACCATGCGCCTGGGCGCGCAGCCGTGTACGTTGCGCCCGGATTCGCTGGCCTATCGCATCTACGGCAAAGATACCGTTAGCGAGCGTCATCGTCACCGCTATGAAGTCAACAATCACTATGTGCCCCGACTTGAGGCAGCGGGCTTCGTGATTTCTGCGCGCACCAATTCCGAATCGCTTCCTGAAATGGCGGAACTCGATTTCGGCAAACACGGGCACCCGTGGTTTTACGGCTGCCAGTTCCACCCGGAATTTACCTCCACGCCGCGCGATGGACATCCATTGTTTACGTCGTTTATCAAGGCGGCGCTGGAGCAGCACAAAAAAGTTTATGGCGAGGCGGGATTGCGGGTGGTGCAGGGTGGGGCGGTGCAGCAGGGTACGAAGGCAAGCGCGTGACCCCTAATTCTTTCTGTCATTCTGAGCATCGCGAAGAATCGCGTCGCGCAGGAACTGCAGTCATTCGTGTGACGAGATTCTTCGTCGCCAAAAACGCTCCTCAGAATGAAAAATTTAGAATTGGGCAACACTGAATGAAACTCTGCAACTTCGATGTCGGACTCGACAAACCCTTCTTCCTCATCGCGGGCCCCTGCGTGATCGAATCCGAACAATTGCAAATCGATGTGGCCGGCCAATTGAAAGAAATCACCCGCGCACTCGGCATCCCGTTCATTTTCAAATCGAGCTACGACAAAGCCAACCGCAGTTCGGGAAAATCTTTTCGCGGCCCGGGCATGGATGAAGGCTTGCGCGTCCTGGCCGAAGTAAAAAAGCAACTGAATATTCCGGTGCTGACCGACGTGCACACCGAACAGGAAGTGGCCACCGTCGCCAGCGTCGTCGATGTCTTGCAAACGCCGGCTTTCCTCTGTCGCCAAACCGATTTCATCCACGCCGTTGCGCGTTGCGGCAAGCCCGTGAATATCAAGAAGGGCCAGTTCCTCGCACCCGAGGACATGAAAAACGTCGTCGATAAAGCGCGCGATGCCAGTGGCACCGACAACATCATGGTGTGCGAACGCGGTGCCTCGTTCGGCTACTACAATCTGGTCTCCGACATGCGCTCGCTCGCCATCATGCGCAATACCAATTGCCCCGTCGTGTTCGATGC
>JANOKK010000665.1:0-1743 GCA_031419255.1 Betaproteobacteria bacterium | reverse complement strand
GGTTGTTTCGCAACTCCACCGTACACCCATCGAGTCGGCCTTTCCAATCAAGCGCTTATGCTGACCGCCTCCTTAAGTAAGTGCCATTCGGGTCTGACACCATTTAATTCGAAATCGCTATCGCGGCAATCTGGTTGTGTTCCAAGGGCGCCTCGTTCACCACCGGACACACGCTGCCGATCGATGGGGGATTGCTGATTCCGTAAACGCGTTGCGCGCGCCGCTATTTTTTCGTTAGGCCCAGCTTCTGCAAAAGCCGGAATTCTTTCTCCATCGTCGCGCGCGCGAATATGGCGTAATCCGTGCTCGTCATGTAAATCAATTCCTGATCGTACTTGTCCATGATCGCGACATGTTCGGGATCCTCCATGCCTTTCTTGAAGGCATCGTGCAACGCCTTTACGATGGCGGCGTCGGTACCTTTCGGCGCGCCGATGCCATATGGAGAATTGGAGACGAGGCCGCTGATTTCCTTCATCGTCGGCACCATCGGCCAGCGCTTGGTGCGGCGCTCACCCCAGGTCGCGAGCAATCGCAACTTGCCGGAGTCGACATGCGGCCCGAAGCCGGTCGCATCCGCGCCTGCCATCAATTGCCCGCTCAACAGCGCGAGCATTTGATCGGCGCTGCCTTTGTAGGGGATGTGATGCAACTCGATTGCCTGCGCAAGCGCCCATTCTTCCATCATCAAGTGCGGGGCGGTGCTGATGCCGGTCGAGCCGTAATCGAGTTTGCCGGGATTGGATTTGGCGAACGCGGCCAGATCGCTCATCGATTTGAACGGCGAATCGGCGGGCACGACGGTTCCAAAGGTGTAGCCCGAAATACCGATGATGTAAGCGATGTCCTTGAGCGGATCGTAGGTGACGTTACTGGTGTGCGGGAGCCGAAATACACCCAGCGGCACCTGCGTGATCGTATAGCCGTCGGGCGGCGCGCTTTGCAATGCGACTACGCCCAACGATCCTCCCGCGCCGGGACGATTCTCAATGATGATCGGCTGGCCGAGATACTTTGCAGTCGTTTGCGCGAGTACGCGCAGCGTGACATCGGTCGAGCCACCAGGTGGCCAGGGGACGATCAGTTTGACGGGTTTGTTGGGGAAGTTTTGCGCGAGGGCAGGCGATAGCGCGCCGGTAAGAAACAGGATCAGCAGCGAAAGCCACATTGCGCGTTGGATTGTGTTAAGCATATTGTCCCCCCATGATCTTTTCACTCCTGAAGCAATGCGTCGATTTCCCGAACCAAAACCTGATCCGAATCGACGCCAAATTGCTGTTTGCGCAACCGGCCGGCGCGATCGATCAAGAGTGTGGTCGGCGTGCCTTGCATGCGATAGGCGCGCATGGTTTGCGGAATTGGATCGCCGCCGCCGGCCTGATCGATGCCGACCGGAAACGGCACGCGAAATTCATGAAGGTAGACTTGAAGCGCCTCGGATGTCATGACATGGTGATGCTCGAACACGGTATGCAAACCAATCACCGACACCGCGTCGCGATGCGCACTCTGTCGATAGTAAAGCCATACCCGCGCCGCCTGCGGTGTCGCCGTCATCACGCAACCCTGGCAGAGCATCTGAAACGCGTGAATCATCACGACTTTTCCGCGCAAGCCGGCGAGTGTGATCGGGCGATCGCAATTGAACCATGATCCTGTTAGCTTTTCGTTGAGTACTTAACGAGAGCAAAAAAGATGAAACCAGGCAAGAAGAATAACGTACTTGAAGGCATCAAGAAAGAG